>JAEOTJ010000332.1 GCA_016839905.1 Promethearchaeota archaeon
AGAATCGGCTAACTTTACGAGTTATACTAAAGATAATTTCGAAAAAAAAGATCAGATTAAGCTATTTAATGTTTTTAAAGCTTTAGATGAGCGTGGTTGTAAGGTGATGTTGAGCAATTCATATTGTAATTTTATATTAGACTTATACAAGGATTATAAAATTAAAATACTTCAAGCCAAGAGGGCCATAAATAGCGATGCTAGTAAAAGAGGGCAGATTAAAGAGGTTTTAATTATAAACTAATTTGAATAATAAAATATTAGTAGATTTCTCCATTTGAGATAATATTAAATAATTATATTATATATATTCTAAAAATAGTAAATAAAGTGTTTAGAATTAAGAAAGCAAATAATTTGTTATTAACGGGAATAACTATATTATTATTGAGTCAATTTATATCTAAAACAAATGCGCTGGAAAATCCAGATGCGACAATTAAAATTGAACAAGGGGATTATGATTCCTTAAAAGTTTCCTTGGAGGAAGGAACAACCTTAAACATTGAAGTTGAAGTAAAAAAAGGTGGAAATAAAGAAATTGATATCTACTTATTGGATTCGGAGAATTTTGAAAGATTTGAAGATGATCAATCCATTACATCATTAAAAAAATATACGGAGGAAACTTATAAATCCTTTGAATATATTGCCCCTTCTCAAGATGAATATAGGGTAGTGTTTGATAATTCCAACGATTTACTATATTCAAGAACAGTAGATATAAAATACACGATAGAAAGAGGTTCCATCAATGGATATGAAATATTTCTTTTAATCAGTTTAATTGGTATAATCTCTGCAATTCTAATTAAAAAGCGATATATAAAAAATATAAAATAATCCAGTAAAAAGAAAAATCTACTACAATTATCATATAAATATAAATGTTATATTTGATGTCCGCATTCAGGACAAACCTTATCATCGCTCGTCAATAGAGTGCTGCAATAAGGACACCATACTACGTTAATTTCTTCACTATATCCATATGGATTTTCCATGATTTCTTCAACATTTAAATCAATTTTAAAGTCATCTTCATATTCCTCCATATTAAAGGCCATGGGATCTTCAATTTGAACAAGTTTTGGCCCCTCTTCAGATTCTAAAGCTTCCAAGAAATCTTGAAAGTCGAGTTCCGCTACATTAAGTACTTCCTCAGTAGGTACAACTCCAGAATGAACAGCAAATACGTATTCTTTATCAATCTTGATTAAATTATAACAATTATGGCATCTAAATACATTAAAGATTCCAATACTTGAGGTTCTTGCCCAATGAGACCAACATTCCTTATGGACAATAGTATCACATTTCGGGCACATTACAAGCCCTTTAATGTCTTCTTTGAAACAAATTGAACAAGTATTCCTTTCTGTGACTTTAGTCGGTTGTTCAGCGAGATTTTCGTAAAAAGGTTGATTTTGTTCCGGGATTTCAACATATCCCCGATATAAATTAGGTGCCTTTGGGATTTCCCTTTTTATGGCTAAAACTTCTAGAATCTCTTGGAGAGAATGAATATTACCGATTCGATGTATGTTCCCATTACAACGTTGCGCTAAAAGCATTAACTTGTAATCTTCCTCAGGATCTTCAACATTAATTCTTACTATATCAATGAAGAAAGGCATATTATAAACTTTATCGATTAAATCTTGTAATACAACTACAAATTGAGTTGGAACTTTAAAGGAGCCTGAATCTGTTAGAATTATTAATCGAAAACATTTATCAGAAATTTTCTTATATACATCAATTATGAATGTGATTGCAACGAATATGCCCCCTGCGACATTTGCTCTTACTGTCTTTTTCTCTAAAGATTTCATTGTTGATAATACATTTTCTGGATTAAGAGTGAAATCTTCTAAATAATTTGGTCCCTCTTCATGAAAGATAATGAAGTTAAATCGATCTGAAGGATCAACATATTTTTTAAATTCGCAAAAGTTTTTAATTGCTTTATATACTGTACCCATTTTTGTAACTCCTGGTGTTAAAGCATTAAAAATTAGTGTATCTTCACTTTTTAATTCAGCGTCCATAATTAACAACCCTTGAATATTTGTTTAATCCTTATAATAAATTATAAAATTTACATCTTTTCTAAATTATAATTTGATTATTATTACTAATAAAAGATTAGATTTTAAATGTTTTCAATTTAATTAAAGAAGGATTAATCAGATATAATGAAGATAAGATAAGGAAAAATAGATGACATTATATTAAATTAAATTCTTTAAACCTTTCCTTACCTTGTAAGTTTTATTTCTCCTATTAATTGCTATGAATCGCTTTATTTCAAAGCTGTTTAAAAAGTTCCGCATTTGTTCTTTATTTATGCTTAATTTACCTGCTAAACCCTTAATATTTTCTTCATAATCTCGAAGGATCTCAATCATTTCCTTATAGTTATCATACACTTTATTTACAATATATTTTAATGCCTCTTCCATGTTTATTCCGTTTTTCACGCTTGTTGGGAATACTTTACTATCTTCTGGCAAATTATTTTGAATTTTGACGACTTCAGCAGGACGAGCTCCTTCAACATCTTGCTTATTAAATAAATATATTATTGGTGTTTCAGGTTTAATTTTTGTTCTAATTGAATTTAATATAGAGATAGCTTTCTCATCTTTTTCGGGATGAATAGCATCAAACATAAAGATAATTCCATCGGCCCCATCAAGTATAACATCGCGCATGACAGAAAATCTCAATAATCCAGGTGTTCCAAAAAGAAAAACTTCAAAGCCATTTAATTTAAGTGACCCCATATCCATTCCTACTGTATAATAAACGTCATCTCTTCCTTTAGCTTGAACATTTAAAGCTCTTTTATCAAAATATTGAATAAAACTAGATTTTCCACTCTGCAATGAACCTGTAATTACAATTTTTATAGAAGGACACCTACCTCTAGACTAAATAAATAAAAAACTTGCGACTATATAG
>JAEOTJ010000333.1 GCA_016839905.1 Promethearchaeota archaeon
AAGATTAGTTTTGAAATTAATGAAAAAAAAGAGATGCTAAAATAATGGGTTTCTTAACTGATCTATCTAAATGGCTAAGCGGTGGTAAAGGGAAGAAAGATAATATTCGTTCTGCCAGCGTTAAATTGAGAGTGTTTAACAAAAGACTTACGAGACAAGTGAAAAAATTAGAACTCAATGCAAAAAAGGCTAGAGAAAAAGCAATTACACTTCGAAGAGAAGGCGATATGGATGGTTCTAAGTTCCATGCTCGAACTTATCTTCAAATAAAGAATCAAGCGAGGTCAGTAGATATTTTTAAAACAAATCTTGAAAATCTGTTATTTAAAATGGAGAATGCGAGTGCTTTAAAAGATGTGGCAGGGATTTTCAAAGGAATTGCTCAGTCAGTTTCTTCATTAAAAAGACAACTTTCTGTCCCTCAACTAAATGAAATGATGAATTCTATTGATCTTGATATCGAAGATTTCGAAGTTACACAAGAGATAACCTCAGAAGGTATGTCTGATATGACTACTGATGTGGAGATAACCGAAGACGATGTTAATAATGTTTTAGGAGAGATTGATGCTGAAATACAAGTAGAAACTGGTGGAGCTTTGCCTAGCGCAGGAAGCAATCAGAGAATTAAAGATTTAGAAGATGAATTGAACCGCCTTAGATCAAATGAATAAGTTGTAATTTTTCTTCTTCTTATTCTTTAAAAAAGAATATTAATTTTGGATAAATTATCTTTTAAAGATTAATATTATCTTTTCTTTATTCATGTACCAAATTAAAAAGAATCCAATTATGAGTGGCATCATTAAAATTCCACTAATTATGGATGATTTTCGACCATATGGTTTTAGAGTTTTTAAACCATTCATGCTGAAGAAGTGAAGCCCACTAATTATCAAAGCACAAATGCCATAAAGTCTAAACCTACTCTGTTCTAAAAGGATTGAACTAGTTAAATTATTGTTTGGAAAAGAGCTATCGATAATGCCTCTTATGCTTTCAGTATAAATGAGATGTGCTAATCCACTTATAGCAAATATGCCAAATAATAAAGTGATTATTCCCGCAAAAGCCAAGAAAATGGTCCAGAATTTAAGTCCAAAATCTCTTTCTTGTACTTTAGATTTCTTTTTTATTTCTTCCTCACGGTCAGATTTCATTGAGTCAATTATATTTATACTCCTCTTTTGCTCGCCAAATTTCTCTCCTAATTCTAGTTCACGGTCAGGTTTTATTGCTCCAATTAAATAAGGTATCGCTAAAAATGGAACATACATTAATGAAATTTCAATTACAACATCATAAAGTAGTGCTAGAAATTCAATTGGAAAAGTGGCACGACTTTGGATTGAAAATGTTCCATCTGGATTAACGGTACCAATTTCAATCCATCTTTGTCCTGTTATCCACTCTGTAAATGTCCACCACGATGCAAATATTAACATTACCATTAACATGTATAATCCACGCTTACGTGAATAAGGATCTGTGGTTAAAAGCCATATTATTGCTGGAGTAATAACAACTATTGTAAATATTATTGCATATATTGGAAACATATCTCTTCGAGAAGGTACATCTCCACCTACATTGACATTAAGGAAATTAAATCCCCTAATAAAAAATAACAAAAACATAGATAAAAATAAAATGAATATAACTATTGCCTTATCTCGTGTTTCCTCACTCATTAGCCTATCTCCAAAAAAAACTCCGATAATTGCAACAGTTGCTCCTTCAGACATCCCTTGAATAGGAATTGTGATCAACAAATTCTCAGAGACATCTACTCTAAAGAGGATTTTTTCTTTTAATATTCTGGTACCCCTAATTTGAAGCCCAATTTCCGCACATGTCCAAATAATTGTCCCTACTATAAATATCCAAAAATAATCAAGGCGATCATTCTTTTTCCAATCATAAAAACATACAATTAGAGTTGCTATAATCATTAAAACTTTAAATGAGAAATTCTGTCCAAATCTGCCTCCACGAATCATAAATATACTCTCTAAAATCATTTTTCATTCACTCTAATTGATTTGTTAAAGATTTTCAAATACTTTTTTATTGATTATTGAGAAACATTATTATTAAATGAAATAAATCATGTTTAAAATAAAATAAGGTACAATCTTTCCCAAATTCAACTCATAATCCTTCATTTTTTAAAAAGAAATGCTGATCTTCATAATAATTAAAAAAATCTTTTAAAAAATTATTTAAGAAAGAAGTCTAATTTTAAATTATTCAATTAATTGATTTATAATTTAAAGTGAAAGATATATGCCTGAATTAATAACGATTGGTTCATGTACATTAGATTGTATCATAAAAATTAAAGATATTTTAAGATTTGAATTATTGGATAAAGATATCGTGAAAAAATATACTGCCATTGAATATAGTAGAAAGCTAAATATTGAGGCAGTGAATTTTGTTCCAGGAGGCTCTGGCGCTAATATAGCTTGTGATTGCTCAATGTTAGGTTTAGATGCTGCTTATATCGGTGTTATTGGAAAAGATTTTTCTTCTCAAGCTTGCATGGAAGATATGGAAAAAAGAGGTGTTGATCTATCAAATATAATTCAAACAGATGAGGATAGTACAGCATATTCTGTAATTTTAAGGACTGAATGGGGCAAGGATAGAAGTATTCTTGCTTATAAAGGAGCAAATAACTTATTAAAGCCTTCTGATGTTAAAGAAGAACTATTTGAAAATGTAAAAGCCTTTGCATGGACATCTTTAACATCTGAGAATGCTTGTAAAGCAATAGAAAAGGCAATTACACTCACTAAAAATAATGGAGGTAAAGTTTTTGCCGCTCCAAGCATGTCTATTGTTAAAAATGCTCCAAAATGGGCAAAAATATTCTTATCTAATTCGGATGTAGTGTCGTTAAATGTAGAAGAAGCTCAAGAATTTACAGGGGAAAAGAAAAAAACAATGATACTTAATACATTTTTAGATATGGGTGTAAAATTAATTTCTATTACGGATGGTGCCGATGGTTCTATCATTTCAGATGGAAAAAAAATTGTAAATAGCTTAACTTATAAAGGATCTGTTCAAGACACAACAGGTGCGGGTGATGCCTTTTTAAGTGGTATTTTGATTTCGACATTAAATAATTTTGATATTGAAAGAACTTCAAAAATTGCTTCTGCATTGGCATCATTAGAATGCATGGACGTGGGCGTAAGAGAAGGTTTACCAAATAGTATTGAGGAAATTGATAAATTTATTGCCAATAATGAACTTGAACAAGTAATTTCTCAAGTTGTATAAATATCATTAAATTTTAATTTTTTTAAGTATTTTTAAATTCATTATACTAATTATATTAAAAGGGCACTGCTAGTATAGATTCTGTCAAATATATTGTCAGAATGTAAAATGGTCAGTATACACCAAACTTTTCACCAAATTTGGGTATAACAGGTTGCCAACTTGGTGACCCGGGTTCGATTCCCGGGCGGTGCATTTCTATAAACTAATAATGATTTAATAATCATTTTTTATCATCTCTAAAATGTATTCAAGTTCATTTACAGATTTTTTAACTTTTTTGACTTTTCTAATATAATCGATAGTCTTTTTAGAAGTTATAATCTCAGAGCGATTTACATCTTCTTCAATATTAATTAATTTTAAAATATTCTTTATTAAATCTCCAATATTTATAGAATCATCAAAAACCCTAAAGATCTCATTCTTTAAAATTATTAAACTAGACATTGCATCATTTTCTTCATAGAATTTTTCAATAATTCTTTTTTCAAATTTTAAATGCTTCGGATTGATTATATTATCATCATCTTTTATAATTTCATTATTTCTGATAATAACATAGTTATTGTATTCTCTGTTTTTGTCCTGGTAATTAACATCTAGTATGATACTTATATCAACATCAAAAGAATTTTTTGTTATAAATTTAAAAAAATTATCAATATGCCATTTTAAAAAATCCTCTTCTATGATTAATACTATTTTTTTCTTAAAAAAAATCGCTCTAATAATATAAGTTAAAGAAGTAGGTGTTATTTTCATTTTTAATAAAGCTACATCAATTAAATTACTTAAAGTTTCAGCATTCACATTAATATCTAGTTCTTGGGCTTTTTCAGGCACAGATATTTGAAAGTCTGCTACAAAATAATTTCTTACATGTAAATTTTTATCAATATAAACAATAAATGAATGACCACATATCATATCCTTTTCTATATTAACTGCAAGTAGCCCTCTCTTAACATCCTTAACTGATTCTTCTTCAATAGATATTCTATCTTGTATGGAACAGGTCGGACAACGAATTAAAATATCAACCATATTTTATAGCATAACTTTTTATTTTAAAATGAAAAAAAATCTAATAGTAATATATATTTGGCGATTCTTTTTATTTATATTTTAATATCTCTGAACTTTAGCATAGTTCCTTTCTAATCCATTAGCAGTTAATAAACTACAAAAAGCACCAATAAATTCTGTTATTATAAATGAGAGAACATTATCATAAAAGAAAATACAAAAAGAATATGATATAAGAAAAGCTATGGAAAAAACAATAAATAAAATTATTAAAGGTTTCGAGATTGGAAAATTTAAAATTGATTTTATAATACCCTTCTTTCCTTTTGCTTTTTTAAATTGAGTTCTTAATTGGGTTTTTCTCTCAACTTGAGCAAAACTTTCAAAAGAAATTAATGAACCATAATACAAGGCAATAGTTGTTCCAATAGGAATTAGAATTATTACAAGGTAATTACCGATACTTAATAAATAAATCGCAATAAAAATTATTATAGTTTGAAAGATTCCACATGCTCCTAATAGCATTAAAGCGATTCCGATATATTCTTTTGATCTCCAGCGAATTCTTAATGGCATCTTTTTCTTCTACTTATTAATTTTAAATAATGGGCGCGGCGAGGTTTGAACTCGCGACCTTCTGCACGTCAAGCAGACGTCATACCGGGCTAGACTTCGCGCATTTCCTTGAGTTAAAGAAATGTCACGCGCCCTTGATTGAGCACCCATATTTTTTTAATGAATTAAGACTTAACAATTATCATAAAATATAAAATTTATAGTTTATGGTGTTTTTTCTTTTTAAGAAGACTATATTAAAATATAAAAAAAAAAATACAATAAATAAAAAAAACAATTTGGGAAGTGTTTAAAGGTTACAGAAACAAGAGATATAGCAACTTCAGATATAAAAGGTAAATTAATGGTTGGAGTTATCATTATCGCGGCAATAATTATTGCAGCATCAATAACTATTATTATTCTTAATCAGCCTTCTGAAGAAACAGATGGTAATGACGATGATACTGATGATAAGCCTGGAGGATGAGGGACTCCTTGTATAGGAATCCAATTTATAATAGCAATATCTAATTACTTTCAAAATAGTGAATTACTTACTATCATTAAATCTGAATAAAAATCTATTAAAAAGAATGATTCTTATGAAGAAATCTTAGTCATAAGATGACTAACCTATGCGAGGTTATAAATAGAATCATAAAAAAAATGATTTTCTCGTTTTTTATAGATTCTTTCTTTTCATATCATATATCTATAATTACATAAAGTTGGAACAAAAGGATATTTAAAATAAGGAAATGCAATACGAACCCTTCCCTCGCCTCATACAATTTATTCCTCTAATCGGATCTAAAAAAAAATATATTTAATAAAAATGTCAAACCAAAAAAACCATCCTTCATTTGTTTATCTATGGAAATTAAACACATTGATTATTTTCTCAGACGTATCAAGGTTTCTGATAGTGATATGTCATTTATTACTAATGAAGAAGAATTTAATACTCCCTCAAAAACTCTAAAAGAATTCGTTAATCAAGATAAAGATTGCAATGAAGATGGAGTATTTATCACCTATATTTTTGGGAAAGAAGAATTAGTCTATGGGATTGCGCGAATGAAACCTATTTCTTTTAAGGAGTTGAAACAAGAAATTCTTACTAAAAAAATTTTCAAATTTGAAGAAATTAAAGAATACGAGGGGAGTCAAGTGATTTATATGAGTCGGGCAGGAGTTACCCGAGAGATGGATGGTTTTGGGTGGGGGGCTATGCTGAGATCTTTTTTAGACGGACATGCACGATCCGTGTATAACCATTTTATATTATATGCCTTGATAAACGAGCAGATGTATAAATCAATGATAAAAAGATATGGTACGGAAATGTTTAAGTTATATAAGGTATCACTTAAGAATTATGATGAGAAATGGGGTTGGTATTGGGGTATTCTCCGAGAATTTAGTCCTCCTTAACTTTATCGCCTACACTCATCCAAGTGTCCCCTGTAATTCCTGCTAAGAAAGATTCATATGGTTCCTTCCCAATAATAGTGGGTTTAGAAGGTTTAGTTTGATATTTATTCCTTAAATAATCGAGATCTTCAACTGATAACGCGTCAATTTCTTGGGGAGTCATTTCATTTAATTCTTTTTGATCCAAGAGGGATTTATGAATAGGAGATGGTTCTTTTTCTTTACTCTCTTTCTTATCACTTGAATTTACTTTCATTTTCACGGTTCACTAATTTAATCCTATGATACTAGAGTTTCTTTAGATTATTATATTTAACCTATAATTTTAAATTTGAATGGTTTGAAAATGTAATTTTTGGATTTTAATATAAATAATCTTAGACTTCTGTTGAAGTGTTTTTTTTAATGATAAAAAATCAGAATCTAAAGTAATAACTATAGCATTTCTCTTTATTAATAACTCTGCTACTTCACCGTTCTTTATACCAAGTTGATTTAATTCTTTAAGGGTTATAACTTTATGACCAAAATGATTGATGATTTTCTTGAGTGAAAGTTGTACATTTTCATCAAGTAGAAATTTCAAAATCTAATGTACATCTTTACTTAATACCTCATCCAAATTAACTTGAGAAAGGTTTTTTAATGCCTCATTCCCTAGCTCTAACACTTTAAAAAGGACTTTGCGGTCAAGATGGGGATACTCTTCTTGGATCTCGTCAATAGTATAATTCAGACCAACTAGTTCATAAATTAAAGCAACGGGAATCCTTGTACCCTTTATGATGGGCTTCCCACCAAGAATTTCTGGGTTTGATTCAATTAGATCTGACATGTTCTATTATAAAATATAGAGATTCGAATATAAATATTTACTTTTTAAAGGATCGAAGTAGGGGATATTCTCCAGGTATCTATTGAAAAGATCGAGAAAGAAAAGATAAATTTATTAAATATATCTTCAAAACCAGACCCATAGTCCATATTCTAATCTCTTATTTCTTTTATTATTAAGAAATGCAACATTATAATGATTTCATTTTATTTCTTTTTATTAAAATTAAAAAGACTATAGGAAAAAAGACAGAACAAATAAAGAAAAATTTTTCAAATCCAGATATATAATTTGGAGTATTCTCCCTATTATAATTTTGTTCATCTGGAGGATAGCTATAGGGATCATTTGGATCGGTGTTATATATTATGCATTCTTCATAATCTGACCATCCATCTCCATCAGTATCACTTTTCAATGGATCTGTGTTACATTGACCAGAAATTTCCTCATAATCTGATAATAAATCATCATCCGTGTCATTATCATTTGGATTGGTGAAATGATTATTTATTTCGATATTATCCCATAACTTATCATCATCAGAATCCTTCTCGTTTGGATTTGTAGGTTCATAATTATATAAAGAATTATTTAATCCAAAGACTTCTTGAAAATCTGATAGAAGATCTCCATCAGTATCAATTTCATTTGGATTTGTGGGTATATAACCAAAGAGTGAATTGTGAATCCCCAGAATTTCCTCATAATCTGTAAGTAAATCATTATCAGAATCATCATCATTTGGATCTGTCCAATAGGGCCAATAGTAACAATAGGATCCTGATAATTCTTCCCAATCACTTAAACCATCATGGTCTGTATCAGGATCAGTGGCATTAGTAGGTTTATGATAATTCACATAATATAATAATTCTCCAGAAATTTCTTGATAATCGGTAAATCCATCTCCATCAGTATCTGGATCATATGGATTTGTAAAATATTGGCAAATTTCTAAATTATCAGATATATGGTCCCTATCAGAATCTATTCCAAATTTTACTAAAGTATATTTCTTAAATCCGTCAAAATCAGAAAATCCAAACCATCCTTCAGTATATATATTATTTTCGTTGTCTATCGCAAGACTAGGATATGTTGAGCTTCCATCAGGCCATTGTTCAAGTCCACCATATTCCAATAAAGTCCCTGAGGTATTATATTTTAAAAGAACAAAGCTATAACTTGTACCTACAAAGTTTCCACTACTAAGTATCATTAAATTATTATTTGAATTAATTACTATATCATAATATTTAGTACTTGATGTAGGATATTGAGAAGTAATATTCCATTGTTCATCCCCATTACTATTATATTTTATTAAACGAGCAGTATTTTTTGAATTTGAATAGTTATATGTATATCCGATTACAAAAATCTCGTTATTGGACCCACATACCACCCCAGTTGGATAATCACTGCATTCTGTTCCCCATGTCTTAGCCCATAATAATGTTCCCGCTGTATTATATTTTAAAACACAAATTTCTTCTTGAAAGCCAGATTTGTAAGATCTTCCAGCAATACATATGTTATCAGAGGAATCAACAGTTACTGCAATACCACATTGACCATAATCACCTCCCCATAATTTATACCACTGAAAAGTTCCAGAACTTGTATATTTAAGTAAAAGTATATCACGAGTTGGAGTATAAGTACTAGAAGTTCCTACAACATATACATCACCTGCAGAATCTGTGCAAACATCATATGCTTCAGCATCCTTATCCAAAACTTCTAAGCCCCATGTTTTATTCCACTGATAGTTACCATTAGTATCAAATTTAACAAGAAAAATAAGATCAACAAACCAGTCAGGAGTCACTTGAACATAGTAAGATCCTGTCATAAAAATTTCTCCATATTTATTAACACATAAGCTGTAACATTCAGAATTTTCTGGACCTATCCAAGATTTATTCCATAAAAGATCTCCAGCGCTATTATATTTTTCAAAGTAATTTCTATGATTATATCCTCTATAATCTTGAGCGCCTAGTATATAAACATTATCTAATGAATCTACTGCGACATCAACACTAGCTTCTACATATCCACTATCGGGATTCTTTGCAGTTTCATTCCACTCATATGCATAGGTTATATTTCCTCTAAATATAGTTTCCTCAACGAAAGCTTTTGATGGGATATCTGTAACTACAGTATTTTTATTATTGTTTTTAAAAGAGATTGAATAACTGGATTTTTGTAAAGCTAGACCGCTAAATGAAATAAATAACAATAGAGCTAAAATACTTTGATATTTAAATCCTATTGTTTTTGTCATATTATTTTCACTTTACAATCATTCCAAAATTGATCTTATTTTTGAATTCTTCAGTATCAAAGGAAGTAGATCTCTGAATCTTATTGAACTGAGCCTTTATTTGTTAAATTTATTCTCCAATACTAATATTTTGTAAATTATTCTTTTTTATTTCATTTCCAATGGAAATCTACCTTAAAGCTTATAAGAGAAAAGTGGTTATATTTATGTATGCATATACAATATTTATCTCCACTTTCAGATTTGGAAGCTGAGTTAAAACCACTTTTCTCTAACGAATATATGTTAACATTTTTTAAAAACTTTTGTGAAGCAATCGAATCTCAAATGTGGGGGTGGAAAAAAGGTAAAAACGCAAGATATGACGCTGAGGACTTTCTTAGAGTCTTTTTTTATTCCGAAATGGATGGAAGGTCTATAGATAGTGCTAGCGAAAGGTTAAATAAGTACTTTTTGAACAAAAAAAAAGGAAGGCAAAAAAAGTACGCCGACGGGCGAAATAAGCGCGAAGTCCCGCATCAAACCGAAGTAAACAAGCTTTTACGCCGTATCGGGCTCGAAAGAGCGAGGTTAATACTACGAAAGTGCTTAGACCATCAATTAATGGAAGCATTAAGGTTACAACTCATTTCAAGAAAGGTCAATGTTCTAATTGACTTTACAGAACATTCTTATTACGGGAAACGGAAGGATAAAATGATCAAGGGAACAAATCGGGGCAATGGGACGAAAAAAATGAGGCATTACTTAGGTTTTTCGATTTTGTCGAAAGGAATTCACCTTTTCGCAGGATTAGAGCAAATCGCAAAAAGACAATCCAAAATACCCACAATCCTTAAATTTCTTGAGCATTTAGTCAATTTAGGGTTTGAATTAAATTAAGTGATGATAGATCGAGAATTCTACCAGGCTGAGCTTTTAAAGGAGATTAAAACCTTAAAAGGGGAGTTTTTAATTCCTTCCAAATCGTACAAAAAAATTAACTTGATGATTGAAGAATACTTGAAAGGAACGGGTAAGAGAATCAGAAGATATACAATTTCGAGTGCTCCCGGAAGTGGAAAACAATATTCTCAGAATTTGTATTTACTTTTAAAAGCAAAAAAGGGGTACTCTCTTTCAAGCGTTAAACAAGACTTTAAGAAAAATAAATTAACTTTAGACGATGCTATGAAGTTGATCTATGCCGTAATGACCACCCAAAAACCGAGGGGCGATACGAGCTCTTGGGCGTCCCGCACTTCTCGATTTTACAAAAAACGGTGGTTTATAGAAACGGGGTTTTCCGACTTAAACAGGATGGGTAGGCGCTGGAAGTCGAAACACGATAACACGAGATATTTAGACATGCTGGTTCGAATGCTCCTTTACAATTCGTGGAAGATTAACAAGGCGTGGCTCAAAAAACGCCGTAAAAAAGGGAAAAAATGCGTAAAGTGGACCTTACAAGACAACCAAGACGCGTTAGTTGATTTATTTCTTGAAGCGTAAATAAAATTAACAATCGTATATCGAACAGGTGTAAATAATGTCGAGACTGAAAAGAATAAAGATTAATAGAAAAAAATTACTTCCTTAGATACTGATTCTTATCAATTTATTACTAAATAACTAGATTTTTTTTATATATAAATATTATGATAATATCTAGAATACATCTCAAATTCATCAAGTTTGAAAATTCGCTTGGAATCACCATTAAAAAAGACACCTGCGAAATTTTGAACGTGGAAGAAGGGGATTTCTTACACAAAAAATAAGATGTGCATCTAAAATTATCTTCAGTTATTTCTTCAAACTTTTTCTTTTATAATCCCTATTATATAGAATCTAATCCTAATTAGGAAAAACCAAGATATAAGAGAGAAAAAAGGCAAGGAATGCTTAGGGTGATTCAAAAACTAGATCATCTTCAGAGAGAATGATTTTTCCACACTTCTTTAATTTAATTATAGCATACTTGAGAATACATTTTTTCTTTACTTACCCCAAGCATCAATTGCAACATATTCTCATTCTCTATCTATTTCTTATTTTTTATATTTTTTATAATCCATTACTATGAGTGTTCCGATCGAGCCGACTATTGAAGATATTAAAAAGCTAAAAATAAAGATCACTAATTCTGAATAAAAACCTATTAAAAACAATGATTCTTATGAAGAAATCTTAGTTATAAGATGATTAATCTATGTGAGGTTATAAAAAAAAAGAATAGTAAAAAAAAAAGGATTTTCTGGTTTTTTTATAGTTTTTTTTCTCTTAGAGCTCTTATCATTGGTAAATCGTTTCCTGAAAGGATTTCTAACATGGCTCCGCCTGCGGTAGAGATGAAAGAGACATCATCTGCTTTACCAGACATTGCCGCGGCAGCACCCATTTCTCCCCCTCCAATAATCGTGAGGGCATTATTCTCTTTTGTTGCTTTGACCATTGCATCTACCATCTCGTTAGTTGCCTTTCTAAAAACCTCCATCTCAAAAATACCTGGAGGGCCATTTGCTATGATTGTTTTGCATTTCATCATTATTTCTTCAAATTTCTCAACAGTTTTAGGACCAATATCTCCTGTAGTGGTATTATAAGTTCCTGCTTCGTCGATTTCAATTGCTTTTCTATTTCCATTATCATCAATTATTAAATCTAAGGGTAAAATGATTTTATCTTTATATTTTTCCATTGTTTCCTTAATCATATCCTTATTAGCTTCTAAATCTTTAGCGATTATTTTATGATTAGATTCTCCCATGCTCGTCCCTAGAGCCTCAAAGATTAAGATCGCTGTCAATCCTGAACACAAAGCATAGTCAAGTTTTCCCTCAAAATTATATCTCATTGCTTTAAACTTATCTATTGCTTTAGCTCCTCCGATGAGCATTGCCATTGGCCTATCAGGGGCTTCCACGACTTTCTTTAGAATATTCAATTCTCTGTCTGTTATAGGTCCTGCTAGCATTTTAGGCCAGCCTACTATAGATGCGTGTGCTCGATGTGCCGCTCCAAAAGCATCGACGATCACATAATCAACTAAGGGGAATAAAGTCTTAACCATTTCAGTATTTTCCGCTTCTGAAAAGTCTTTATATCCTTTCATTTCATCTTCATATTTTCGGATGTTATTAAGAACTAAAACATCTCCCGGTTTAAGTTCTTTTATTGCATTTACAGCAAGATCTCCGTATATATCCTTCACAAATTTCACAGAACGTCCAAGTTGTTTTTCAATTTCTTTTGCATGGATATCTAAATCCGTGAAATCATCATTTCCGGGTCTAGATTGATGAGCCATTATGATAACTGCACTTTCATTATAGATATCCTTTAAAAAAGGCACTAGGACTTCGATACGTGGAGAATTTGTGATCACCATTTTATCTACATCAATATTGGAGTTGATATCAACTCGCATTAATACTTTTTTTCCCTTCAAATCCACATCCTTAAAAGATGTATATTCAATTTTCATTTTAATCATCACTTAAAATTAGGAATATGAGTTAAATTAGTACAATTCTTTATTGATTTTAACTTTTTATTATCTTTTTTAATATTACAATTACTAAATATTTCTTAATCAAATAATAATTTATATATAGATTTTTTTCTTTATAACTCCAAGGAATTATGGATATTTCCTATTAATACCTATTATTTGAAATCGAGTCTTAAAGGGATTTCTTATCCTTGTTTGCTCGTTCTTCAATCATCTGTTCAATCGTAGGCTTTAAGGTTTTGATATATCTCTCGATTAATTGGTCCCTTATTTTAACACCTTTAGAAGTCATCTTGTATTCAGCTTTATCTCCTCCTGCCTTTTTTGGAATCTTCACGTTTTTTTCTAAAATCTTTGCATCAACAAAATCTTCTAACCACTTGTATAACGTCTTTTCTTTAATATTATTAAATTTCT
>JAEOTJ010000051.1 GCA_016839905.1 Promethearchaeota archaeon
GATAAAGTAATTATTGTCAATAAAGATAATAAAATCGTAGGGATTTCTTATTTTTATGAAATCTGGAGAAAATCAGATATAAAATTTAGAAATATCTGCGTTATTGGAATGGGTTTTGTGGGTTTAACTTTAGCTGTTTCTTTATCAGATATTGGCTTTACTGTAACTGGGATTGAAAATGATGAGAATATAGTTAATAGCATTAAAGAAGGAAACCCACATTTTCACGAAAAAAATTTAGATTACCTATTAAAAAGAAATATAAATAAAAACCTGTTTATTATTTCAGAACTTACATCTAATGATAATGATATTTATATAATCAGTGTTGGGACACCTGTCGATAGCAATCAAAAAGTAAATCTTGATTCTATTAAGAATGTAAGTACTATGATAGGAAAAGTCTTGAAAGAAGGGGATTTAGTTATTCTTCGCTCAACAATACCAGTTGGAACTTGTAGAAATATATTTTTACCTATATTAGAGAATGAGTCAAATTTAATTGGTGGAAAAGACTTTTATTTAACTTTTGCTCCAGAAAGAACGATAGAGGGAAAAGCTTTAGAAGAATTAAAAACTCTACCTCAAATTATTGGTGGCCTTACTAAATCATGTGTAGATCAAGCATCGAATTTCTTTAGGAATCTTGCTCCAAACATTATTGTCGTGGATTCTTTAGAGGAAGCTGAGATGATAAAATTAATAAATAACTCATTTAGAGATGTTAGTTTTGCCTTTGCTAATGAATTAGTTTTTATTTGTGATAAATTTAATTTAAATGCTACTAAGATAATAAATGCAGCAACAGAAGGTTATCCCCGGAATAAGATGGCTTTACCTGGTTTCGTAGGAGGATATTGCTTAAAAAAAGATCCATATATTTATGCAAATTCAGCTTCAAAATATGATTTTGTATCGAAATTAGCTTTAAATGCAAGAGAGATTAATGAAAACTTACCAAATTATGTTTTAAAAAAGATAGAGAAATTTTCTTTAGATAACAAGAAACAAAAAGAGACTTCTAAAATATTTATAATTGGTTTTGCTTATAAGGGATTCCCTGAAACTTCAGACATGCGTTTTTCTCCAACATTAGATTTAATAGATTTATTAAAGAATAATAATTGGGAAAATATTTATGGTTATGACCCTGTCGTTCCGAAAAATGCAATTGAGAGTATAACAATAAAGCATTGTTCAATAGAGGAAGGATTTCATAACGCGGATTTAATAATTATTATGAATAACCATCCAAAATATAAAGAACTTGATATTGTTTCTCTTTTAAATAAGACAAATAAAAAATGTTTATTCTTTGATGGTTGGAGTTTATTTGAGCCAAAAATGATTTTAAAAGTGGAAGGAATTGTGTATCATTCATTGGGATTTAAAATGCAATCCTATTAATCTCCTAAATACTTATTTATAAAATCTTCAGCAATAATTTTACATGAATATTTTATTCCGTCAAGAGTATTATATTTTTGATTTATTTTTTTATAAAAGCTTAGGATTTCCGGAATAATTACTTTAGCTTCTTCAATAGAACCTTTAATATTATTTTTATTTAGTTTTACTCCTAAATTATTATTCTTAATAGATTTAAGATTAAAAAAAATCTCGGGATAATCTCCTTTTTCATAATCAAAACATATTAAAGGCTTTTTTGATATATTAGAAAGCCAAATGGTATTCCAACCAGCTCTTGCTAAGACAAACTTTATATTTTTGTTTGATATTATTATAGGTAATTCTCTTTGAGCCTTTTTAAATCCTTCAAGTATTTTATTAGTATATATTTTTAAATTAAACTCTTTAGCATATCTATATATTTTCTTAAGGTGTGGTATTCCAGAAACGAGTATATAAAATCCTTCAGTAAACTTTTTCTTATTTTTCATTGGGGGGTGAATTAAAGGAGGACATTTTATTTCATTTTCTTTATATGGTTTTCTATCTTTTTCATAACTAAAACAATTCGGTGTGGGTTGAAAATAAAGTTGATGGTAGGATTCAATTCTCTTTGCGATGGGTAAAACACTTTGCAATAATTTTTTATTCAAATTTATCTCTGGATCTTCAATCGCTTTATGTATAATTTTCTCAAAATATCCTATAGATGTATAATAAGAATATTTAATATTAGTAGCAACAGGGGGATTTCGACTGACTTCTATAATTATATCTTTTCCATTTATTTTTACTAATTCTCCTTTTAGGTTTTTTGTCAATAATCCTTTTTGTAAATATGTCTGAATAGATTTTTCATTATTATCATATGATGAAATTAATTCTTTCAATACTAAATCATAATGACGTCCATCATATAATACTTTTCTAAACAGTTGTCCTAAATTTTCATCCAATAATATTTTATTAGGATGGAGTTTTAAAAGTTCTCCATATTCTTCATAAATTATCCTTTTTTGCCTTTTACCATATACCCAAGGGACTAAGATAGATATTTTTTCATTTAATTTTTCTTCTAAAAGATTAATTAATTCAATACCCATATCAATAGTTCTTATAAATGGTCCATTTCCCGCCCCGAAATTCGTAAAAATATATTTCATAATTTATTAAAACACTTTTTTATCTTCCCAGTTATATATTACCTTTCCATCGACTTTATTAGCAAATCTACCTCGATAATAGTCTCTATTAAGTAATTCTTCATGAGTTAATTCCCTTCTATCTTTTCCTAGGGCAACTTCCCAATTAGGGATACACTTTTTTACATAATCCATAACTTCTTCAGGTTTTTGATTTGAAAACTCTACTAATTTTTTTAATTGTTGAGGATTAATAGATACAGGCCCATCTCTTGATTCTCCTGGTTTGAGTACAGTAAAATGTCTTTCTATAACATCGGCACCAAGTCCTAATGCGATTATAGACGCATTTATTCCATCTCTCTCTGTAAGTGAGTGATCAGAAAAACCAATACTAGATGTAAATTTGCGTAAAAAATTCATTCTATTTAGATTTAAAACATCTAACGGCGTTGGATATATAGTAACACAATGCAAATATGAGAATTTATGTTCCTTTAATATCTGGGCTGTTTTTTCAATTTCATCATCAAAGGTTGCACCTGTAGAGATATAAAGAAATTTAAACTTATCTTTAAGTTCGCGTATAAGAGGAAAAGACCCACAATCATAACTAGCTACTTTAACACTTTTCATTCCTAATGAAGCAATAAAAGGTATTCTTTGTCTTGTAAAAACTGTAGTTTGTGGGTTAATTCCTGCACTTTTACACTCATCAACAAATTTTTTAAATAGATCATCTGTTAAATCCATCGGTTTTAACCGATCATATTCAGATTGGTAGGGTCTTTTTATTACTTCTACCTTTCCATCTTTAGTCATCCCTTGTTCAAATCGCTCTCTAAATGGAATCTCCTCCGCTAACATTGATTGAACTTTTGCATAATCTGCTCCTGCTTCAGCAGCTTTCCAAATCATATCTTTTAAAATCTCCCATTTACCATTATGGTTCTGACAAAACTCAGCTATCACTTTTACCATTTTTTTAACCTATTTTTTTTTAATTGTTTCAATAACTTTTTTAGCAATATGAAGACCAGTCATCCTCATAGATTCGATTGTTGAACCAGCAATATGAGGTGTTATTATAAGATTATCATGCTTTCTTGCATACTCTATGAGTTTATTTGAATGTGGATGTGATTGAGTATTTTCAGAGCTTAATACATCGAGTGCAGCACCAGTTATTTTCCCGTTCTCCAATGCTTCTAGTAGAGCTTCATCATTAATAATTTTCCCTCTAGAAGTATTTATTATTAAACTATTTGATTTCATTAATGCTAGTTCTTCTTTATCCACTAAGTTTATTGTTGATTCTTCAAGAGGAACATGAATTGAGAGAATATCTGAATTTTTAAAAAGTTCCGCTTTAGGAACGAATTCAAAACCATCTTTTTTTATATCTAAATTATTTAAATCGTAAGCTATTACTTTCATCTTAAAATGCGAACATAATTTTGCAACTTTTCGCCCAAGTCTCCCATATCCAAGAATCCCAATTGTTTTATGCTTGAGTTCTCGTCCCACATACTTCTTTCTCTCCCAAGAAAACCTCTTTACTGATTCAAAGGCATAAGGAATTTTTCTTATTAATGAAAGCATAAGTGCAATTGTATGCTCAAAGGTAGCATCAATTTCTTTAATAAATTCATAATCTCCTTTTAAACTAATTACATTTATGTTTCTTTCTTTCGCAGCTTTTAAATCAATATGATCTAATCCAGTAGTAGGCGTTCCAATAATTTTCAATTTTTTAGCCAATTTTATTACTTTTTTGTTTATGTTTAATTCAAGTGAGCCTAAAAAAATATCTATATCTTCTATAGATTCTAATAACTGTGTCATAGAAGCTTCTATTACCTTTACTTCCCCAATTTCTTCTAATAATTTTTGAACATCCTTATAGAAGTAATCTGGTTCAGTAATTAGGATCTTCATTATATAAACGGAACTCCTTCAATAAATCTAAGGATAAATTTGTAGATTATATAGAAGGGATTATAAAAACATATATAAATTTTTCTTTTCTATTTTTATGTATGGATAAAAATATTATCGGGATAATTCCAGCGAGGGGCGGTTCAAAAGGGATTCCAAGAAAAAATATGAAGTTATTAGGAGGTAAACCTTTAATAAAATATACAATTGATGCAGCTAATGATTCAACACTTCTTACAGGAATATACGTTAGTTCAGAAGATGATGAAATATTATCCTTAGCAAAAAATAACGGAATAAAAACCATTCTTAGACCAAAAACTTTAGCAGAAGATACATCACCAATGATTCCTGTACTTCAACATGCTATAAATCATCTCGAACCTAAAATTGGCAGAATTGAGATATTAGTTTTACTCCAACCAACTACGCCATTTAAGACTGGTAAAGATATTGATGATTCCATTGAACTTCTGATTGAAACTGGAGCAGATTCAGTTATAACGCTTACTAAAGTAGAGACTTGGCATCCTGCCTATATGTATAAGCTTGAAGGAAATAGAATGATCTCTTTTTTAGATAATGAAAAAAAATATAAAAGAAGGCAAGAATTACCCGAACTTTATCTACGCAATGGATTAATTTACACATATAAAAGACATACGATTATGGAGCAAGAAGCTCAAGAAGGAAAGGATTCAAGAGCCTTAATTATTCCTTATGAAAGATCTATTAATATAGATGAATATATTGACTTTAAATTCGCTGAATTTATAAAAAATAAACTAAAATCAGATTTTATATGAGAAAAATCTTTATATTCAATTATTATATGAATTATTTTAAATTCTAATAAGATTAATCTTTTATAAATAACTTATTTATTTTTTATATCCCCATACTAAAAATGCGTGTCCATACCCTTCTTTACATAACCAAGGCTTTTTTCCAGTTTTATTTCGTTGTTCTTCTAATATTCCTTTAAAATATGAAATAAGGGCTCTCTCACTTCTTTCAGGCATAATTGTGAAGGGAAATTCTATAGAATGTGAGATCATTGGTACTGGATATATTCCGCTAGCTTGAACATCCTCCATATTATATTTTTTCATAATATCAATATATATTTTTGAATCATAATCAGTTCTAAAAAGATCCTCTTTTTGTGGTTGTTTGATTTTCTTACTTTCTGAAACATAACCTTTTAAGATCTCATTAATCCACGTGTAATCTTTTTGAACATTATTTGTATATTTTGGAACTATATACCCCAGAAATAATCCACCTTTATCAAGAATTCTAATTTGTTCTTTAACTGGTTTTTCAATATCTTTAAAATGTTCTAATAAACCAATAGAAACAACAACATCAAAAGAGTTGTCATCAAATGGTAAATTATTAGCATCACCAATTTTATATTTTGCTTTAAGATTATTTCGTTTAAAAATTGTTTTGGCTATTTTTAAAACACTTTCTGAAGAGTCTAATAATGTACATTCAAATCCAGCATCGCTAAAATAAGCAGAAATGGAACCTCTACCACATCCAACCTCTAAGCATCTCTTTCCCTTATTAAATCGAACATTTTTCATTAGTTCTTGAAAAATTATCCAATGATTTCTAAAAGCAAATTGAACTTGATTTTGAGGGTCTCCTCTTGTCCAATGAGTATAATAAGCTTCCTTATGTTCTTGCCAACTTTTATCAAAAGCCTCAGTATCCCCTGTCTTTCTTGACATATATAAAGGTCAACTAATTTAATATTCAATATCACATTAACTTAATAAATAAATCTTCAAGAGATAATTCTTGTTCTTTTATACTTCTTATTTTATATTTACTTAGTATGAAAAATAACTTATTATAATATTCTCTATTCTTAAGTTTAATAAAAATACCATTTTCATTATCAGTAATATTTTTAATATACTCCTGTTGGTTTAATTCCTTTTTTAATTGAGTTACACTTTCTGTTATTTTAATCTCTATAACAATTTCTTTTTGCATTGCATTAACAATATCTTCTTTCGTACCTATTTTGATTATTTCTCCTTTATTTAAAAAAGCAATTCGATTACATAATTTATCAACAACACCCATATCATGGCTAGTTAAAAAGATCGTTTTGTTAGTCTCCT
The DNA here is from genome assembly GCA_016839905.1 of Promethearchaeota archaeon. The sequence goes on from JAEOTJ010000051.1 coordinate 6,629, forward strand.
TTAATTTATCAATTATCCATGAAATTGATTTTACATCTAAACCTACTGTTGGTTCATCTAAAAATATTATTTCTCTCTCTAATAATAAAGTTCTACACAGAGCGAGTTTCATTTTCATACCACTCGAGTAATTTTCTACATATTGATTAAGCCATTTCTTTAATTCAAAATCTTCTGCCATTGAATGAATTTTTTCTTTAAAATTTTTTATTTTATAAATCTTACAGAAGAACTTTAAATTGTCATAACCAGTTATTCTATAATATAGCATATCACTCTCTAACATCAGAGCCATAGATTGTTTTGCTTTTCTAGCTTGCTTTAAGAGATTATATCCATTTATTATCGCATATCCACTTGTAGGTTGCAATAATGTCGTTAAAATTTGTATCATTGTTGTTTTACCTGCTCCATTAGGGCCTAATAATCCAAATACTTCTCCTTTTTTAATTGATAAATTTATCTTATTTAATGCAGTTATTTCCTTTTTTTTTCCTTTAACTTGAAAATTTTTGTTAAATCAAATATTTCTATAATATTCTTAGACATAATCACTAATAACCTACAATACCAAATTTTTTATAGATAATATTAAATGTAAAAACACCCATACAAGGAAGTATTATAGCTGTGATGATTAATATTACAAACTGAAGAGTATGAGTTGAAATAGTAATGATAATATTATTTTCAAGCCATAAATATCTTAATATATCAAAAATATGATAAAATGGATTTAAAACAATAACTTGTTGAACTACTTTAGGAAATAAATCGAAGGGATAGGATATACAACTAAAAAGAAATATCAAATTAATCAAAAATGTTAAAATTCTCCAAATATTTTCATTAGAAACAACAAAAATTCCAGAAATTATGCCTATTCCACTGAAAATCAATGCTATTAGAAAATATACGAATAAAACACTCAATGCTGTAATTAAAGATATAGGTGCGTAGATATAACATAAAACAAAAAATATCATTAAAGGAATTGAAAGAAATAAAAGTTCGGATAAAAATATTCCAAGTAATAGATTAAAACGATTAAATGGAC
>JAEOTJ010000052.1 GCA_016839905.1 Promethearchaeota archaeon
TATTTTTTATATTTATTTATTTTAATAATTAATTTAAGAAATTGTAAGTACTGGGCTATGGTAGTTCAATTTAAATATCAGGAATTAACTTTAATATTGTTGCTATAGCATTTCCTGTCTCATTTATAATATTATACACATCTATAAGGTTCATTTCTCTTAATTTTTGAAGAATTTCTTGTATGTCGGCACTCCCAGATAAGCTTATTCTTTGCTTTTTTAAGTATTTTCTTATTCCAATTTCATCTGTAACCCCTTCAAAAATAGCAAATAATATGCTTCTATCATCAGTATTCAGGGATTTAAAGTAAGGTAATAATTGTTCAATTAAATAATTCGTTCTCGGATTAATAGCAAAAACAACTCTATCCATTTTTAATGTTTCAAGGCTCTCAAAAGAGTTTACTTCCTCAATACCTTTAGTTTTAAGATGGTTTATCATATCTCTTAAGTAAAAATTTGACTCGAATTCTTCACTTTTTGCAATAATTATCATTTTCCTAGTTAAATCTCGTTTATCCAAGTCCTTTATATAATCTTTTACCTTATTCTCTATTAAATGGTGAGGATATAAGAGATCTGCCTCAAAAACTTCTTCAATTAAGGGATCTACCATGTTTTCTCTTAAAACCTCACCGCTCCAATTTACCAGAACTTCATTGAAAGCTTCTTCAAAAACGTTATTAAATAATTTAAGTTTTGATTTCAATGTTGCACTTGGTCTTTTTAACAATAATAAAGCAGTTGTAGTTGTTATTCCTTGATTAAGGATTATTTTAAATTGTCGATATGATAATTCTTCAAGGCCACCTTCGCCCTCTTTATCCTTCATTTTTGCTCCAATTTCAGCTCCAAATGTAGAAATAGCACTTAGAAAGCCGGATATAAGAGTTCCATCAATTGGAACATCGGCTAAACTTTTACTGAATATAGGAACTCCTCCTTCTTTAGTCAATACTATGATATACTGTAGATTTTCAACATCTGATAATTTTTGATACATTATTTTTAAAAGTTCTCTTTTTCTATTTCGTTTAGGAATTACGATCCCTCGATATATAGAATATGATACTGAAGAGAAAATCGCAATTCCAATTAATAGATAGGGTAAAAAATCTAAAAAGAGAATAAATTCATTTATCACCCGTATATCTTCTGAAGTTAAAACAGAGCTTTCATAAAAGCCTTCAATCTCAAAACGGACGTTAATAGTGAATTCTTCTCCGAGTTCCCCAAAATTTAAGGAAGTGGATGCAATTCCCTCATCATTTGTAGAAGCTGTAGCACTATCAATAACGTTCCCGTCAGAATCTAAAATCTCAAAAATTAATTTAAAATTTCTTAATGGAGTACCATCCTCCGCTGTTGCTTTAATAGAAATAAATTGATTTCCCACCATATATTGCTTTTTGGGTTTTTCTATGAATTCTAATACAACTTTTATTTTATCTTGTACATCAATGGTAGAATTTATAATCTTATTTGAAATTTTATTTGATCCCTGGAAATCAATAGTCATATTGATATCTCCGGAAAATTGGTCAGGAATCTTATAACTAAACATAAGTGTATTATTCCCACTTACATATTCAATATAAATTTCAGTTTTAGTTCCATATTTAAAAGTAAAAATGACGGAAATTCCACTAAATGGAGGAGCAGTGATATTCTCACTCCAAAATGTCATATTAAAAATGATTTTCTCTCCATAACGGAGGACTCCATCATCATCTTCATCGAGTATATCATAAGAAAACGTCGAATTCCATTTGGGTAGAATACTATCGGTTCTATTAGTTATATTATATGTTATTGTAGTTGAACCAAGATATTCAAAAAAGACTGATAGATTATCATATCCATCAGCAATTTCGGGGATTGTATAACCACATTCTCCATCACTATCGGTATATAATTGTTGTGTAAGAAATGGTGTAGAAATATTTGAATACTCATAGTATGCATTAAAAATAATTATTCGGTTTTGAACTGATTCGCCATTAATATCGATTTTAACTTGGTATGTTACGGAATAGCCGACTCTCGCAGTATTATTAGGATGCTCAGTAATATTCAATGTGATTGGCATCTTTCCTTCAATTAATTTAGTAATATTTTCTTCACATGCGGCAATACTAGTTTGACCATTATAAATTGCCTTGATTTTAATATTCTCATCCTCATTTTCTTCACTTATAATATAATCATATGTACTTTCACCTTGTAAATCAGTTAGAGTGGCAATAATAACTGGATCCTCACTACCAATAGTAATATTAAGGTATATGGTTTGTGATGATATTTTAGTCCCATTTATGCTATAGCTCAAAGTATTTTTTATTTGAAATTCTTTTAATATCCTTATCGTTGTTGGAACTGTTATTTCTAACTCTGTAGGATCTTGAGCCAATATTGTCAAATTTACTACATTGCTCTGATCATTTTCGCAATTTAAAGCAGTTCCATTAACATAGATTGTATATTCTCCAGCAGATAATCCAGTTAATAAAATATCACTTGTATATACTCCACTCATTAAAAATATTAGAGAACCATTTAATTTTTGAGATGTTCCTTGATAAATATAATAATTTAAAGTTCCATAATTATTTGGTTCAGGATTTATCGGATCGCTTACTTTAAACATAGTGGCGAGAATTGATATTTCGCCTTGGGCATAAACAGGATCTATGTTTTGAAGTGTAATATCTGTTGGGATTTCATTTATGAAAATAGTGATATTAGTTTCTTTATATGAATAATTACTCGCAGAACATTTAATATAAAGTGTCTCATTCTCGTTCCCAACTGTTGCATTAAAACCAGTAGTATCCAATGTTAAATTATATAATCCTCCATTAATATCAAGCGCTTGAAAATAATTTAGACTATCTCCAATTACTCCCGTTATTAAACCTCCCTCAATTGGAAGTTTAGTATTTTTATCTGTTATATTTAACTGAACAATGCTATTTGTTGTATCATTAACATAGGGGAAATTTGTATCATTTAATACATATTGAGATTGGGGATTTAAATACGCGCCATAAGTAATACTAATCTCTAAATAATTGATAGTGATAACTTCAAGATTAGTTGTGAGATTTAGTGGTTGATGATATAATTTATAGCAAGTAAATTTTAATGTGTAGTTTCCGTTAGCTCCCGTAGTTAATAAAGGGATTGAATAATTACCATCCCCTAGAGGAGTTATAGTTCCAATTAAAGATGAACCCGTCCATGCTTCTCCCCAAGTTTTCCAATTTCCTGTAGAATTTTCTAACACATCAATAATCGCATTTTCAATACCCCAATCATTATATGTTCTATAATAAATTGTAAAGTTCGCAATATCTCCAGAATCTAAAGAGCTAGTCGTTTCTATAAATTCTATGATTGTGGAATTAAGAATGAAAAAGCTTTTTACAATTGATCCAAATCTTAGTGTCCTTCCAGGTGTATTTGCCGTATCATTCCACTTAATATAAATATAATATTGTCCAATATCAAAAGATGGGGTAATATCAATTGTTCCAAGAATTTCTTGAGTAGCTGAAGTATAAAATAAAGGATAACTCGCAAGGGTATCACCTGTACTATTGAGAACTGCAAGACTATAATTACCATTTAACGATCCTTCTTCTAAAGTTATATTATATTTTAATACTTCATTTACATAATATGCGGGAGTGTCAACATAGAAAAACGTTGAATTAAATGTACAATTATTAATATAATTAATTTGCTGTGCTATTAATGTCCAATTTCCAGATTTAAATGCATTATTGATTGTAGCACTTTGATTGCTTGGATCAATAGTATAATTAAACCGAATTAAATTCTGTGAATAATTTGAATAATCAGGAGCTATAGCACTAAAAATATTCCAATTATCGCTATTGTCTCCCTTTAAATCGAAAGCTGGCAAATCGATATAAGAAATTGAATATGAGGAAATATTAAAGTATGGCGTGGAATTTAGAAACAATAATTTGGAATAAGAGAAGGAGTTATTAAAGGTAATGTTCCATTGACCCTTTCTTGAATTAGCGGTGACAATATCATACTTCGCAAAAGCACCGTTAGGAATTAAATTGGTGAAATTAATGTTGAGATTAGATTTTAAATTAAGATATAAGTTATCCTTGTATTTTATACTTGTAGTATTAAAAAGAAATGTATGATTTTCTCCTCCTGTCCAACTTGTAGTATTTACGGTTAATGAATTATTTTTGACTTGTTCCCAATTTCCATTATCCATTTTCATTATTAGTTTAGAAATAGATACGTTTGTATGTTCATAGTTTATATTAAAGTAAACATTATCAAATTGAATATCCAAATCAATTGCATCATAAAAATCCTGGTCGAAAAATACTCCAAGTTTAAATGTTAAATCGTTATTTTTTAAGAATTCCTTGTATTTTTGTGGAATACTATAACTAACATGATTTGGTGTAGGAGGAACAGTATCATTTATAATCAATTTAGAAAAAGGAAGTATACTTATCTTCTGAATATTCTCTGAGCCTGAGAGATCTTCTAACTCAAGTCCTACAGAAGCTCTATTGATAATGGCATCAGGATCTGTATTATCACCACCTCCATCGGGTAATGAAGCCAATCGATTATCAATAGCTTTATAATCAAAATCTAAAGTGGCAATTTCGTATTTATCTGATGCATTATACATGATTTCAATTGAATCAAATAAAACAAATATATAATCAGCATCACCACCATGAGAAGGATTATGTGCCCAAGCTCCAAAATCAATTTTATTAATTCCAACTAATCCATCAATCAAACTTGTTATATTATATGTCCTTGAAATGAAGTCATGTGATAGTTTCATAGGATCATTATATGTTATTAATGAATCAAATCCCCCAGAACCTGGAAGATCATCATCTTTATAAATAAGAAGCGAATCATCGATATTCCGATTATTTATTCTTGAGAAGACTTGATAATAATCGTTAGCTTCAAAATGAGAAGCTCCATAATCATAAATTGCCCAAGTGATCGTTATTTGAGCATAATCCACGTTATAAGGGATGTCTATGTAATGCCACCAACCTGCAGAGGGATTCCCCCCGCCCATACTAATATAGGGACGTATTTGCGTCATAAGGAAACCCCCATCCCAAAGTAAATCGACTTGATCTCCCGGTCTAATGGTTCCACCATATGGATTTTGATCATCAGGAGTAAAAACAGGTTCTAAATCAAAATCATCGAAATTTTCTATAGTTGTATCCTTGTTTTGGATCTTTTCGCCTTCTTGAATGTTAAAGCCATTTGGATTTATATTTATAAGATTTTGTGTCATATACCCATAATCCCCTTTATAAAATCCTGGAGATGTTCTTTCTTTTTCATTGAATAGATTTAATTGAAAATAATCAGGATTATCATCATTAGGCAAGAAATTAAGATTTATTTCCCCTTCTCCATTGTTATAATAATCATCCTCCCAATCAAGATGGTAAGGATCATCAATTTCAGGATCTTGTATTTTTTGTTCTTTAGAATAAGATTCAATCTCGAATTGTTTAGATGTTATATTCCAATTTTCAGGAGTAGATGTATTAAAATAATTACTCCCATTAGCCCAATAGTCACGTTCAGTTATTATACTTGAAGCATTCTCAATAATGTCAAAGTTAGCTACATTCGGAGTTGAATATCCTCCATAATTCTCAAGAATAGGATCTTGTTCAGTTCCTCCTGCCGAATCACTACTTAGCAAAACCTCAGAATCTTCTTTTATAATATCTGACGGACTATTTAAATCAGAATTAATTGAGTTAATATTTAAATTATTTAAACTAGTTAGAAATATTCCAATAAAAAATAAATTAAGTAATAATCCTATTCCTTTTTGTTTTTTCTTCATATAAAACACTTTTTTTATTGTTTTAATGTGTTAAATATATCATAAAGGATTCCACCTTATAAAAACATGTGGTACAATTATGAATTTTTAGTTTCCATTTAAAATCTTATTCTTATTATGCAACCTACCATATATAAATGAATTGGTTATTAATTAAATGCTTCTAATAAATTTTAATAGATTTTCGTATTTTGTTAAATTTTTCCATTTCTTAATGATTTAAAGGTCAGGAAGTAATTTTAATAGTGTTGCGACTATATTACCTGTTTCATTTATAACGTTATCTCTTCCAATAAGTTTCATATCTTGAAGTTTCTGAAAGATAAATCGTATATCAGCACCCTCAGATAATGTTAGTTTATTTATTTGCAAGTATTTTCTAACATAGATTTCATCTGTAATACCATCAAAAATGGCAAATAGTACGCTCCTATCATCAAAATTTAAATCTTTAATGTATGGGTAATATTGCTCAATTAAGTAATTCGTTCTGGGATTAATAGCAAAAACAATTTTATCCTTTTTTAATTTTTCAAGGCTCTCAAATGATTTTACTTCCTCAATACCAGTAGTTTTAAGATGGTTTATCATGTCTCTTAGGTAGAAATTTGACTCGAATTCTTCACTTATTGCTAAAACTATTATTTTTTTATTCAAATCTCGATTAGACAAGTCCTTAATATATTCATTTACCTTGTTCTCTATTAAATGGTGAGGGTATAAGAGATCTGCCTCAAAAATTTCTTCAATTAAGAGATCTACGGTATTTTCTCTTAAAAGCTCACCCTTCCAATCTATCAGTACGTCTTTGAAAGCATCTTCAAAAACGGTATTAAATAATTTAAGTTTTGCTTTCAATGATTCATTTGGCCTTTTTAACAATAATAAAGCAGTATTAACTAGTGTTCCTTGACTAAGAATTATTTTAAATTGCCTGTATGATAATTCTTCAAGACCCCCTTCGCCCTTTTTATCCCTCATTTTTGCTCCAATTTCAGCTCCAAATGTAGAAATAGCACTTAAAAAACCTGAAACAAGTACCCCATCAATTGGAACATCGGCCAAGCTTTTGCTGAACACGGATACACCTCCCTTTTTGGTTAAGATCATAATATATTGAAGATTTTCAACATCTGATAATTTTTGATACATTATTTTTAAAAGTTCTCTTTTTCTATCTCGTTTAGGAATTATTACCGTGCGATTAATTGCAAACAAGATACCTATAGCAATAGCCACTCCAATTAAAATATAAGGTAAAAATTCTAAGAAAACAACCCACTCATTCTTAATTTGGAACTCTTTAGATACGATTTCTGAGCCCGCAAATACGCCTTTATCAATAATTCGTACTCTAATAGTAAAAGCAACTCCAATTTTCTCAAAGTTTAGGGATACAGAAGCTTGACCTTTTGAATTGGAGGTAGCTGAAGCATCAAATACAATTATTCCATTTTCATCAACAAGCTCAAATATGATTTCGATTTTTTCAAGTGGATTCATATCACTATCGGTAACACTAATAAAAAACGTGTATGTTCCTTCCATATATTCTAAATCTGGTTCTTCAATAAATTTAATAATTATTTCCACTTTCTCTTTCAAAAATTGGAGTTCAGAACTTGCAAAAACCCCTTCATCTATGAAACTTACTTTTATTGTAAATCGAGTGCCTAGATCGGCAAACTTTAAAAGGGCAGTAGCAATACCATCTATGTCTGTAATGCTAATTGTACTATAAGTAGTTTCTCCACCAGCATCCAATACTTCAAAAATTAAGTTTAAATTTGCCAAAGTATTATTAGTATCATCGGTAGCATTTACAACGATTAGATATTCATCCTCCATACTTTTAAAAACGGGATTTTCAACAAACTTAAGATTTATATCTATTTTTTGTTTAATAAATGCAAGTTCAGAGCCAGCAAGAAATCCTTCTTCAATGAAACTTACTTTTATTGTGAATTGAACACCTAAATTTTCAAATTTTAAAAAAGCAGAAGCAATACCATAATCATCAGTAATCTTCGTTGTATTAAAAGTTGTTGTTCCGACTGCGTCTAATACTTCAAAAATTAAGTCTAAATTTGACAAAGTATTATTATTATCATCAGTAACATTTACACTTATTAAATATTCATCCTCCATACTTATAAATTCAGGATTTTCAACAAATTTTAATTTAACTTGGATTTTATCTGTAATTATTAAAGAAGTATTCCTTGCTACTTCAGAAATTTTATTATTTCCAAGAAATTCAATTGATATATTTAGATCTCCACTAAAACTATCTGCTATCATATAATTAAATATTATGGTATTATTTGTACCTACATATAGAGTATATATATCAGTTGTAACTCCATATTCATAAGTAAAAACAACGGGAATTCCACTAAATGAGGGGGCAGTTATATTTTCACTCCAAAATGTCATGTTGAAAATGATTTCTTCTCCATAACGGAGGGCTCCATCATCATCTTCATCGAGGATATCATAATAAAATGTTGAATTCCATTTGGGTAATATTGAATTATTTACATATGTATGATTATATTTTACTGTTTCTGAACCGAGGTATTCAAAGTAAACAGTAAGGTTATCATACTCATCCGATAATTCAGAGATAATATATTCACATATCCCATTTTCATTAGTGTATATTGAAGTAGTAATGAATGGACTTGTAAATTCATTTTCATAATAAGCAGTAAAAAGAATAATCCTATTCTGTAGGGTTTCTTGAGTATCATTAATATCTATTTGTAGTTGATATGTTGCTGAATATCCGACTCTTGCTGTATTATTAGGATGTTCAATAATAGTCATAAAAATTGGAAGTTTTCCTTGAATAGTTCTCGTGTCTTGCTTAAAACTTGCTTTAATTGTATCATTTCCCCCATAACTTGCTATGATTGTAATCTCTTCTCCCTCATATTGTGCGGGGATTATGTAATCATAAGAAACTTCTCCTTGACTGTCAGTTACTCTTGGAACTTCAAAATCCACACCTCCAGGGATTTCTATATTAATTTTTATTTCTTGATTTTTAATAATAGACCCATTATTACAATATCGTAATATAGAGGTTATTTGAAATTCTTTTGAAATGCGTAGTATTGATGGAATATTTATTGATAAATTAGTTGCAAGTTGAGGTTTTATTGTAAAATTAACAATGTTGCTTTGAGCATCCTCACAATTAATGGCAGTAGCATTAACATATATTGAATAATTTCCTGCCAACAAACCATCAAGTGAGACATCACTAGAGTAAATACCTCCCATTAAGAAAGTTAATGATCCTTGTTTATATATATCTGTTAAATTATAAAGAGCATAATTCAAACTTCCATAATCAATAGCTTCGGGATGATCTGGATCAATTAAATTATTCACCTCGGCAAGAATAGATAGATCTCCCTCGGCATATACGGACTGTAATTGCGGAAGATTTACTTCTAAAGGAATTTTATCTACAAAAAATATCATATTTATTTTTGTTGAGGTATAATTGCTCTTTGAGCATGTAAATTGTACCGTCTCATTATTGATATAAAGATTTCCATTCATAATGGAAGCATTAAGTCCTGTTGTATTTAGAGTAATATTATATAATCCGTTACCAATTTCAAAAGCTTCAAAAGAACTATTAGTTTTTTCAATTATACCCAAAATAGATCCACCTACGATTGGTTCATGACTATACTTGTCTGTCATATTTATTTGAATTTGACTATTTATGGTATCATTTACATAAGGAATATTCCAGGAGTCGATAATAAATTCTTGAGCTGAAACATTCCAAGTTGCTCCTGCTATTATTGTTATGTTCAAGTGATTTACTGCAATGATTTCTAGAGTAGTATATAAAGCTTGCCATTGATTAAAATCCTTAACTATTAAGATAAATATTGTATAATTACCATTAGGAGCTCCATCCGTAAAAAGCTCGATGGTGTGGTTTCCATCACCCAGGTCTGTTATGTTTTTCACTTGGTAGGTTCCTTTCCACTGAACTCCCCAATATCGCCAAGTACCTGATGAATTTTCATATACGGCCATACTTGGAGAAACTACTCCTTGACCTGTATGATTATTTCTATAATAAATAGTGATGTTAGCAATTTTACCCATATCAAGAGTAGTCGTTTGATTTATGATTCCTGCATTTGTAGCGTTAAAAAGGTGGAAGGGTAATAGAACAGACCCATACCTTCTTATTACGAGATCATGACTTTTAGTATCATTCCATTTAATATAAAAATAATACTTTCCTGGCTCAATATTACCTTCAGAGAGATGTATCGTTCCAGATACATTAATACTATTTGAAGAATGATGACTTGAAAAGATATCTATAAGAGCACCAGTAGCGTTATATAAGGATATACTATAATTACCAATGATGGAATCCTCAGCCATAGTAAAATTATATTCTAATATCTCATTTATGTAAAAAACGGGCAAACCATCATACCATAGGTGACTCTGATTAAACGTACAATTGGTTATGTAGTTAACTTGAATTGCGATTAAAGACCAATTCCCTGCACTAAAAACATCCTGAATTTTAGCACTTTGATTAGTGTTATCTGAACTAAAATTAAACCGAATTAAATTATTAGTGTAATCTACATACTCCGGAGACAATACCATCGAAACATTCCAATTATTACTATTAGCACCCTGAGAATCGAAGGCTGGAAGGTTAAAAAAAGCTATCTCATATGTTGATAAGTTAAAGAACCTTGTATCACTTAAAGAAGTCAACATATCATAAGTCGGTGTGTTATCATATGTAATAACCCATATACCATTTTCAGAATTTGGAGTAGCAATTCCATATGAAGCGGTAGCCACGTTAGGAGCGATTGTCATTGAATATACACTAAGATTGGATTTAAAATTAAGATATAAATTCAGATCATACTCTGGCTTATTGGTTTTAAATTGAAAATTATGGTCTTCACCACTCCAATTAGTAGTATTGATTGTTATTGAATTATTTTGTACAGCGATCCATTGTGAGTCATCAATATCCATTAATAATCCCGAATAAGTTACATTATCATGCTCTAAATTTATAGTAAAGGTGATATTATCAAAGATTAGATGCCAATTAATCTGATCATAAAAATCATTTTCAAAATAAAGCCCAAATGCAAGTTCTAAATGATTACCTTTAAGTAAATTCTTATATTTTTGAGATAAACTAATTTTTAAATGTTCGAATGGGGCAGAACCGCCAGAAACAGCATTTATTTCTCTAAAAGGCTGTAAGATTATTCTCTCCTCTTCATTGAAATCATTTCTAATTCGAAGGCTCAAGGAAGCTTGATTAATTAGAAAATCAGGATCATCACTACTTTCACTGTCACTATCAATGAAAAGATCTTCACAAGAATAGTCAAATTCTATTGCAGCAATTTCATACTTATTGGAGGTATTATACATTATTTCAATTTTTTGAAATTTAACCATTATTTGATCTATTTCTCCATCATGAGTTGGATTTTTAGCCCATACTCCAAAATCAAACTTAATATCTCCAGCACAATCGTCTATTAGATCGGTAATATTATATGTTCTAGAAATATAATCATGGCTCAAATAAGAAGGATCATTATAAATTATTAACGATTCATTTGAACCCATATAAGGAAATGTATCTGTTCTCGATATACATTTAGTACCGTCAATATATTTATTATTAATTCTTGCTCTAACTTGATATTCATCATCTTCTTCAAAATGATAAGGAGGGGAGATTTGTTCTATTGCCCAAGTTATTGTTATTTGAGCATTATCAGCATCATATGGAATATTTAAATTATTATACCAGCATGCAGATGGATTTCCTCCAAATTTACTTGGATTAGGTGTAATCTCAATGACTAGAGCTTCATCTAGATGATCTATATATAAATCAACAGAGTCATAATATTGTCCGCTTTCTACATACGTACCTCCATAAGGAACTTCATCATCGGTCTTAAAATCGATTGTAGACCCTTGATCTCCGCTAAATTCAACTATTGTTTCATCTTTCGGTTGATATAAATCTCCCTCCATCAAGGATAAATTTAGTGGATTGATATTATCAAGATCTTGCTTCCAATAACCATATTCTCCCTCCGCAAATCCTAAATTATTTCCGCTAGATGAAACATCAATATATAAACCGTAAGTATCGCCAGTCCACAATCTGCCTTCACTAATACTCCCAATTCCAGAATCCGCCGAAATGTTATAAAACCACGGGTCTTCTATAGATTGATCAATACCCGGATCACTAACTGTTTGATTCTTATGATACGTTTCGATATCAAAATTCATCGAGCTAACATTCCAAAGATGAGGTTTTCGAATGTTAAAATAATTATTTTCAATTGCCTCAAAATCATAATTATATATTATGCTAGACACACTCTCTATAACATCAAAACCAGTTCTATCCTTAATAACAGTCACGCTTTGTTTCAATTCATATCCCGTGGAATTTTTAAGATAAAAATTAATTGTTGCCGGGGCATCTGGTAGGGCATTCCACTCAGTTGAGTTGATTATACCTTCATACAGTTCCTTTTTTATAAGACTATCAATGGTAAAATTTTGTCCGTCATTCAGATTATATTTTAACACGGTGAGATTTTCTCCAAACACCTCAACAGAATAAGCGGGAGCATTTTTAAATACAGTATTTGGAAGGGGTTGATGAATCTTAAATATTGGTGTGCTGGCATTTGTCCAGTTCACATTATAATTTACTATATCTCCAGGTGACTCTGGTTGTACGAGTAAAAGATATACGCCCGTAGTTGAAGGAGTATAGGTCATTACTTTAGGATACTTCCCACCAGAATGAGATTGGAGTGTGATATCTGTTAAATAATTATTTTCTACTAATCTCATATTTAAGCTACCTGAGCCAGAGGTATTTTGTAAGGTAAAATCATATGTAAATCCACCTAGTAAATTTACGTGATAAGCGTCAATATAATCAGAAGAGTCAATAGTGCCATTTAATGTAGCATTAATGTTTAGAGGGCGAATCCGCTCATACAACAGGTCCCAGTAATATTGATTATTATTATCTTGGGTAAAAGCCCCAGTACTTTCACTAGTACGATAATTAGAATGACTTGGATTATAAATTTGATCATTATCTGCACAACTCATTAATGGATCTCCACCTCCAGCTTCTATTATGAAATAAGGTTTATCATCGATCAAGTATGTATCTCCGGTAAATAAATAAGAGTGCCAGGGATATTGATCTCCAGAAGTACGGTAAGGGACCGCAGTATCCGTATAAGAAATAAGTCCAGCATTCTGATCCCCTATTCCTTCAGCACCTACATTGTAAATGACAGTCGAAGGACCTGATCCGCTAGCCGTATAATATCTATACCTCACTCCAGTAACGAGGATATCTCCAAAACCTTGTGGATTTAAATCATATTCAATCTTTAAATCAAAATCATTTAAAGATCTACTAGTACTATCAATATCAGTAGCGTAATTTTGATCATTCCACGTCTCACTTAGATCTTCAAAATCTTGCTCATAGAAATATACATTATCATCATAACTTCCCGCAAAAATGTATTTTCCATCTGCAGAAATAGCAACATCATTCATATCTCCACTAGTACAATAAACTCGCAAGGGTTTTTTTGACAAAGATCTGTGTTTATTAAATAGAAGAACGTTATCTCCAACAGTGCTGACGGCGGCATATTCTCCATCTTCCGAGATTGCTATTGCTCCCGGGTTTACTTGGCAACCACAATCAAATTCCCACAATGGTGTGGAACTCGATCGATGAAAGTAAGCCAAATCACCGTTAATATTTGCCCCCAGAATATAATTACCATCAGGAGAGATTGCCACGGCATAACAATCTGATCCCATATCATAAGTCCATTCTGGTGTGGAACTCGATTTATGCCAAAGAACTATATTGTCAGCTTGACCGACCGCAACAAGGTAATTACCATCATCAGAAATATCTACTTCCATCACGTTATCATTACAATCATCTTCCCATACTGGAGTGGAACTTGATTTATGCCAGAGATATACATTATCGCTAGAATCTGCCGCAAAAATGTATTCACCATCAGCAGAGATTGCTAATGAATTCACGTCATTACCAATGTCTTCTGTCCAAATTGGTGTGGAACTTGAGTCTTGATAAAGACTTACATCACCATTAGAAAGTCCCGAAACTATGTAGCTGCCATTCCCCGAGATGGCAACATGATTTACACCTACAAACCATGAAGAACTATCACTCCATAATTCCGAGGAACTAGATTTATGCCAGAAAAACACATCATCATCCGTTCCTGCGACAATGTATTCGCCATCATCAGAGATCGCCACGGAAAAAACATTAGATCCAGTATCATCTTCCCATAATGGTATGGAACTCGATTTATGAAAGACACGTATATAATCATCATCTCCTCCAGAAACCATGTATTCACCATCAGCAGACATGTCTACCTCATTCACATTAGAAGATCCAGTATCATAATACCATTTTTCTGTAAAACCTGATTTATGAAGTTCATTCGTTAAAAAATCAATAGGTGATTCATCAATAATTTCCTTATTTTCTTTAATTTCATCTTGAGTAGAAAAGTTAGAAATTGCTATTAGAAGGAACACATCTAAAACCATTAATAAAATTAGTTTTTTTCTCTTATACATATTTCTTATATCCCATGTTTTAAAATTAAAAATCCTGATTAAAAAATAAATAATTATCTTAAAAAAAATTTTCTATAAATCTATAATCAAGCACTAATATATATATCACTTACATAGATGTTAAGAATTCAGCATAAAAATGGGATTTCAATCGAATGATAGTAGCCTATAGTCCAGTAATGGTTGAAATAAGAATTTAAAGGTTAAAAAGTAATTTTAATAATATTGCGATTACATTTCCCTTCTCTTTTATGATGTTTGTATTTTTTTATAAGTATCTTGTCTTTAAGGTTTTAGAAGAGTAATCATATATCAGCCTCCTCTAATCGGAATATTAAATTCTAACAAAATCTTATATAAATATATAATTTTCACTAATATTATAAAAATTTTTTAATCATTTCATTATTTATTAAAATATGGATACTGAAAGATTAGAACAATTAAGAATGGACGTTCTTGAGGGAGCAAAAACCATTTTTAAAATTGGTTTAGTTGAAAATAACGAAGGAAATGTCAGTGTCCGAAATGGTAAAAAAGAGGAACTCTTTATTACTCCCTCTGCTAATCAATATGATACTTTAACTAAAGAACAGATAGTTCACATGAGTTTCGATGGAACAGCATTAAGTAAGGGGAAACTCCCTTCTACTGAAGTAAAAATGCATGTTGCTATATATAAATCTCGTCCTAAAGTTAAATGTGTAATTCATACTCACTCAACATTTGCTTCAATGTTTTCTGCGGTAAGAAAAAGTATCCCCGTCATTATGGAAGAACAGATCGTATTTTTGGGGGGATCTATTGATATTTCCTCATTTGGAGAAGCTCATACAGAAGATATTGGTCAAGCCGCAATCGATGCCTTAGGGATAAAGAATGCCGCCCTATTAGCTAACCATGGTGTAATTACGTGTGGTAAATCCGTGAGAAATGCAGTTAAGGCGGCAGAACTTGTGGAAAAATTAGCAAAAATATATTGGGGATCATTGCTAATTGGTAAGCCAAATATTATCCCAAAAGAACATTTTGAAAAATTTGAGAAAATTTTTAATAGTTTATTTGCTTGTTATCCAAAAAAGAAAAAATAACTTCTTTTTAATTTAAAAGAATTATTCAATCATTTGACAGATATTATCTATTTTTTGAATAGTTTCATCAATTATATCATCAGAATGTCGCATGCAAGTGTAAAATCTGCTCCCAGCTACAGAAATTAATTCTTGATCTACTAAAGCGGCTCCCATATAATCCATAAATCTTTTTCGTATTGGAATTTCACCAGATTGCTTAGAGTCGCTTAATTTTAATCCAAATACGCAGCTTGTGTGAAAATGGCATGTCCCACCATAATTATATGAAAACCATGGTAAATTATATTTCTTAAAAACAATATTTAAACCTTGAGATAATCGAGTCGCTGCTCTACCAGCTTTTTCTGTAGCTTTGGTTTTTTCAACCATTTTTATTGTATGATATGCAGCAGTGCATGTTAATGGATTGGCTGCGAGAGTGCCACCTGTATATGCTCTTCTAGCACCACTTACTCCTGCACCACATACCTCCATCACATCTGCTCGACCGCCAATTCCGGCAGCTGATGGAAATCCATGTGCAATAATTTTTCCAAATACTGAAATATCTGGTTTAAATCCAAAATATGCTTGTCCCCCTCCCATATGTAATCTAAAAGCGCAAACAACTTCGTCAGATATCATTAACGCTCCATTCTCATGACATAATTCTTCAACTTCTTTATTAAATTCAGGTCTTACTGGATTTGCCCCGGACTCGCCTCCCATCGGTTCTACGATTACTGCTGCTACTTTTTTCTTTTCTTTAAACATTTCCCTTAAGGTGTCAATATCATTGGGACGGACAGAATCAATGAATTTGTAAACATTCTTAGGTATCCCATGAGATTCAAAAGTTTTCGTACCAGGAATATGCATATCATAAACCAACTGATCACTCCATCCATGATAGCTTCCTCCTATTTTAATAACCCATTTTCTACCTGTAAATACCCTTGCAATTCTTATAGCAATCATATCAGCCTCGGTTCCCGATTGTAGCCACCTAATAATTTCACATGAAGGAAAATGTTTTTGAAGTGCTTCTGCTGCTTTATATTCATATTCATGAGTTATTCCATGGCAAGGCCCAATCTCAGTTATTGTCTCAACAACTTTATCAATTAAAGGTTTATATTGATGCCCTAAAATGATAGGACCTCCACACATTAAATAGTCAGTTAGCACTATATCATCCACAGTCTCCATATAACAATCATATACTTTTTTACTAGCTAAGGGGAAAGGATGATTAAAGGCAAGATTATGTTCAACACCACCGGGAATTATCTTTCGCATTTCTTCAAAAATTTTCTTTGATTTGGGGTGAGTCTGCTCATATCTTTCAACAATCCCCTTTAAAGCTTCAGGTTTAAACTCTTTGATTGGATTCTCTACGAGATTTTTTATTTTCGCAATTTGTTCTTCATATCTCATACTCATAATTTTTTATCAATTTATTTTATTTTTATTTTTTATTTTTTCCTATTTCTTTTTACATATAATCTATTCGAATTTTCAAATATTTTTATTTTACCAATTGTTTTATATTTATTTCATAATTTCTAATATTAATAATAATCATATTTTGGATTGATACTTATGGTTGAATCAGAAAATCTTAAAGAAATCATTCCTACGGGACATGGATTGGCAAGGGCTCTAAAGGAGCACGGAGTTTGTCATGTATTTGGCATTCCTGATGGTCATACATTAATGTTTTATGATGGAATACTAGCAACTGAGGGGATAGAGCATATTCTTGTCAATGATGAACGCTCAGCGGCATTCGCTGCGGATGCGTATGCTCGTGTAACGGGAATGTTGGGTGTATGTGATGCGGGAGCTGTGGGTTCTATGAATTTTCCGGTAGCTCTCGCAGAAGCAAAAGGTTCAGCCTCTCCAATTTTAGCGATTGTGGGTACTATTAAATCAAAGGATACTCTAAGAAATATTCCTCATGATATAAATGTAAAAGATACTCTTAAACCTATTACAAAATGGACAGAAAAAATATTAAATGTGGAGAACCTTCCAAGATTTTTATCATATGCAATTAAACAAGCTACAAATAATAAACCTGGACCAGTTGCGTTGGTTATTAGTGAAGATATCATTGCTTCAAAACAGCTAAGATTGAAACATTTTATACCAAAAGTCAAAGTGTCATATTCTTTAAATAGCTATCGTACAACTCCAGCAAGAAGCGAAATAGAAAATGCTGTCAGATTAATAAGGTTAGCAAAACAACCTGCCATTTTTGCAGGGGGAGGTGCTATACTCTCTGGAGCATTTCAAGAAATTTCAGACCTTGCAAGAATTTTAAGAGCACCGGTATTTTCAACAATATCCGGTAAAGGAATTATGGTTCAAAATGAGAATCCAGAAGAAAATTTGTATTTTGGAACGGTTGGACTTTTTGGAGAAAAACCAAATCATTTGTTTCTTAGGCGCAAAGCTGATTTATTACTTGTTATAGGCAATAGATTAACAGAAGATGATACTGCTAACTTTAAATATCCAGATCAAAGAATAAAAATGATTCAAATAGATAATAATCCTGAAGAAATCGGACTTTCCTATAAACCATTAGGGATAATAGGAGATCCTAAAGCCACCGTTTTCGAATTAATTGATAAATTTCGTCTTATATCCATTGTTAAAGCTGAAAATGTAAAAGAAATACTCGCTAATAGAGAGAAAAATTTAGAATGGTTACGAGAAGAGCATCAAATATATAGACAAAGAGATACAGAAAAATGGATTGATAGTGAACCTATCAAACCACAAAGGATATTAAAAGCGATTTCTGATAATTTAACTGGAGATGACTATTTAGTAACGGATGCTAGTGCTAGTTCTCGTTGGATTGGCGCATACTTTCCTGTTAAAAGTTTAGGAAGGCATATTATTACTCCACGTGGAGTTGGTCCAACAGGATTTGGAGTAGGAGCTTTAATAGGAACTTGTATAGCTGCAGATATGCTTCATGGTAAAACTAAAAATGTAAAAAAAGTTCTTTTTACTGGTGATGGAGGATTAATGAATGGTGGGATAAATGAGTTCGAAACACTGGTGAAATTAGGACTAGATTGTACAATAGTTATTATCAACAATTCCTCCTTAGGATTTATAAAATTTGGCCAAACATTTTTATGCGGAAAAAGGTATTACAATACAGATCGACCTCAGACCAATTTTGCTAAATTAACAGAAGCATTTGGAGGAAAAGGAATAAGAGTAGAAAAGCTTGCTGATCTGGATAATGAAATAAAAGAAGCAATTAATTCTAAAGGATTTAATTTAGTTGACGTGGTCGTGGATCCTCAAGAAATCCTCCCACCGAATTTTTATTTTTGAAATGCGAGTATTATGTGTTTTTTAAAAGAATTTTAAAAAAAAAAAAAATATTCAACTTACCGTTTGATAAGATGATAAATCCGTATATTACCAGAAGTCTCCGCAAAAAGTATCTCAAATCCATTCTTTGTGCAGTAATCTTCAACATATTTCAGAATATTAGGACCCAAACCCTTTTTCTCATATTCTACCTTTTTATAGTCTGAAGAACTAAGATGGCCTAAAGTACGTGCCATCATATTGATGGTAATTGTTTCTAACTTCACTTTAAATCACATTTTTATTTATTTTTTTTTTTTGAGTAATTCAATTTTAGTATTAAAAACATTTAATTCTATATTTTTATAGTGATTTTTAACAATTATGTTAAAATAAAAAATTAATAATGGGTTAGATATTTAAATAATTATGTCTGATTTTAAAGAAAAATATATACTCGCAATTGATCATGGTACTTCAGGGCCTAAACCAGCAATTATCTCAACCAAAGGAAAGGTAATAGAATGGATTTTAAAAGAAGTTCCATTATATATTCCCGAGCCAGGTGGTGCGGAGCAGAACCCAAGAGATTGGTGGGATGGATTTCTTGAAGGTGCAAAAGATATTCTTGCGAAAAGTTCTGTCCCCGTGGAAGATATTATAGGGATTTGTAATACTAGCCAATGGAGCTCCATTGTTCCAGTGGATGAAAATGGTAATCCTTTAATGAATTGTATCTTGTGGATGGACACGCGCGGAGCAGAACAAGTAAAAAATTTTAATAAGGGCATTCTAAAAGTTACAGGATATAATCCAATTAAAATGCTGAGTTTTTTAAGAAGAACTGGAGGAGGACCTGCCTTACACGGTAAAGATTCCATTGCCCATATAATGTGGATAAAAGAAAAACGCCCTGAAATCTATAATAAGACCTATAAGTTCTTAGAACCTCAAGATTATATGAATTATAAGCTAACAGGTAAGTTTGCAACTTCTGAGGCTACTATTAATATGCATTGGCTCACTGATATAAGAGATATCAATAATGTTCAATATTCACAGAAATTAATTAAAAAAATAAAACTAGACCCAAATAAGCTTCCTGAGATTAAAAAGACAACAGATATTTTAGGACGAATTACAAGAGAAGTTTCAGGAAAACTTGGATTAAATCCAGATACAAGCGTCATAATGGGGGCCCCAGACCTGCATACCGCTGCAATTGGCTCTGGAGCTGTTAGAGATTATGAAACTCATTTTTGTATTGGAACTTCGGATTGGATGGTTTGTCATGTTCCATTTAAAAAGACATCAGTTATTAATCAGGTAGCGAGTGCTCCATCTGGAATTCCAGGAAGGTATTTCACCATTAATGACCAAGAGATTGCGGGTGGTGCTTTAAGCTTTCTAAGAGATAAAATCTTATATCACAAGGATGAATTATTGACAGAGGCAGACGTACCGGATGTATATAAAATCTTCGATAAAATGGTAGAAAGAACACCTCCAGGATCTAATAAGCTAATTTTCACACCTTGGCTCTTTGGAGAACGATCTCCTGTTGATGATCACACGGTTCGCGGAGGAATATACAATATATCGCTAAATACAACCCGAGAGCATTTGATCAGAGCTGTATTTGAAGGAGTAGCATATAATTTGAAATGGTTGTTAAATGCAATTGAGAAATTTGTTAAAAAAGGTGTGAAAAAAGAGAAACCAGAGCAAATTCAAAATGGAAAGATAATTCCAGACCTGATTATCATTGGAGGGGGTGCTAAAAGTGATATTTGGTGTCAAATTTTTGCTGATGTAATGAATAGAATAATTAGACAAATCAAGAATCCAATTCAAGTAAATGCTAGAGGTGCTGCCTTCATAGCATCTGTTGCATTAGGATATATTGAATGGGATGACATTCCAGACCTTATTGAATATGAAAATGTTTTTGAACCTAATCCTGAAAATAGAGAGCTTTATGACAACCTTTTTCGTGAATTTTTAAACATTTATAAAAAAATGCGTAAAATTTATGAGAGATTAAACAAAAAATAGCAAAAACTAAGGTATATGACTCAATAAGTAAGTACTATATATATCATTTTAGTAGATGTGAAGTATTATACAAAAAGAAAAGAGTTCAATGGAGATGTAATTTATTATTAAAAGGAAAACCTCAAAAATTTGATATGTTTTTGTAGGTTTAACTTATTTTTAAGTTAATAAGAATTATTTTTATTATTATTACCTTATTTTTTAATAATTACCTTATTTTTTATTAATTTAAAGAGGATTTGATAGAAGTTGAGCAAAGATAATTGGACCACCGAGCTTATAATTCAGAACAAGAAAGCAGCTCGTGATCCTGTTGGTACAACAATACAACGTGATTTACTAGCGAAAAAAGGATATGATATGGTTTCAAACGTAAGAAGTGGTCAATACTTAAGAATTTATTTAAGCGCTGAGAGTGAAGAGCAAGCTACAAAAATCGTGGATAAGATGTGCAATGAATTAAGGATTTTCAATCCAGTTACTCAAGATTTAGAAATATTAAAAGTTACCAAGCAATAGTAATCATAACAATGAAAATAGCAGTTATTCAATTTCCGGGCTCTAATTGCGATTTAGATACAATTCATGTCTTAAATAATGTAATTGGTATCGAAGCAAGTTTAATTTGGCATAATCATTTTAAGGAAAAGGATTTTGATGGAGTTATTCTTCCGGGAGGATTCTCATTTGGAGATTATTTAAGATCAGGTATTATTGCCGCGCATAGTCCTTCAATAGATGAGGCAAGAATAATGTTAAAGGATGGCAGACCCATCATAGGGATATGTAATGGATTTCAAATATTAGCGGAAGCCCAATTTCTTCCAGGTGCTCTATTAAGAAACGATTCTTTAAAATTTATTTGTAAATGGGTAAATATTAAGGTAGAAAATAATAAAACAGCCTTCACAAATAAAATGATATTAGGTGATATTCTTGCCATACCTATTGCCCATGGAGAAGGGAGATATTTTACTGATAATCTCAAAGAACTAGAAGAAAATGACCAGATAGTATTCAAATATACAAATGAAAAAGGTGAAATCACTCAAGAAGATAATCCAAATGGCTCTCAAGAAAGTATAGCAGGAGTTTGTAACCTTGAACGTAATTGTATAGGATTAATGCCTCATCCTGAAAGAGCTTCTGAAGCCATTCTTAGTCCTAAAGGTACTACACACGGGAAACTATTTTTTGAATCAATGGTAAGTTTTATTAAAAAGGAGGGTTCCTAATGCCAAAAGTAAATCTTGAAGGTAATGAGATTGATGTTGATCTAACCGAAGAAGAAATAAAATGGATTAAGGATACCTTGAATAGGGATCCCTCAATAACAGAGATCGGGATGTTCGATGTCATGCATAGCGAACATTGTTCTTATAAGTCATCACGACCTAAACTCAAACTATTTGAGGATGCTGAGAAGAATTACGACTACGTGTTAGCTGGTCCCGGAGAGGATGCAGGTGTTATCGATATCGGAGATGGATATGCTCTAGCGTTCAGAATTGAATCTCATAATCATCCTTCTGCTATTGAACCTTATCATGGGGCCGCCACGGGAATTGGAGGGATTATCAGAGATGTTTTATGCATGGGTGTTCGACCAATTGCTCTACTTGACCCGCTAAGATTTGGGACTTTAAAAGGAAATCCGCATTCACAGTGGTTATTTAAATATGTCGTAAAAGGCATAGCTGACTATGGAAATTGCACTGGAATACCTACAATTGGCGGAGAGGTTGAGTTTGATAAGAGTTTTGAGAGTAACTGCTTAGTTAATGTTGCTTGTATTGGATTAGGGACAATAGAAGACTTTAAACACGCTCCAAGTAAAGCATATAATCCTGGAGATTATGTAATTCTAATGGGAGGCTCAACTGGGAGAGATGGAATTCATGGTGTGACTTTTGCGTCTCGAACTTTAACTGAAATGTCAGAAGCAGATAGACCTGCAGTTCAAATTGGCGATCCATTCACCAAGAAAATGATAATTGAAGCAACAATAGAAGCTATTAAAACGGGATTTGTAAGAGGACTAAAAGATCTTGGAGGAGGGGGGTTGTCTTGCGCGTTAAGTGAACTCACGGGTGATGGAGGTACAGGAGCTAAAATTGACATGTCAAAAATCTTTACAAGAGAACCCGGAATGAATTCCTTTGAAATAATGCTTTCAGAATCCCAAGAAAGAATGGCTTTTATAGTAAAACCTGAAGGATTAGAAAATATCTTAGAAATTTTTAGAAAATTTGAAACGCCTCATGCGGTAATTGGTCAAACTGATGATTCAAAAGTATTAAAGGTCCTTGATGGTGATAAACTCGTGGTAAATCTCCCTGCAACATCATTATCAGATGCACCACCTATTGTACGTGAGGAAAGACGTCCAGAATATTTAGATGAATTACTTTCTCAGAAAGCTCCAGAACCTACATTAGGTTTGGATGAGATAATTTACAAATTAATTGCCTCAGAAAATATTTGCAGTAAAGAATGGATTTATAGGCAATATGATCACGAAGTTGGTGTGAGATCGGTAATTAAGTGTGGAGAGGGAGATTCGGGAGTTTTAAGGATTATTGGTACGGATAAATTCCTGGCAGCAAGCGTGGGAATTAATTCAAAGCATTGTTATCTTGATCCATACGAAGGAGCTAAAGAAGGACTGGTAGAAATCTGTGGAAATGTAATTGCTAATGGAGCAAAACCTTTAGCTATGGTTAATTGCTGCAATTTTGGCAATCCACAAGTTCCAGAATCTTTTTGGTATTTCTCTCATGCGGTTAGAGGTATGGCAGATATCTGTAGGGAAATAAAAATGCCCATAGTTGGAGGAAATGTTTCCTTTTATAATGAAGATGAAGTTAAGAATACAACAATTAAGGCTACACCTGTAATTATGATTGTAGGGATTATAGAAGGTCAAGAAAATATCATTACTCAACCATTTAAACAAGCTGGAAATGATATTTTTCTAATAGGAGAAACTAAAGCAGAATTAGGTGGATCAGAATATCATTCAGTTATTCATGATTTAGAAGGGGGAACCCCACCTAAAGTTGATGAGAAAAAAATAAAAGCTATATGGGATTTCATTTTTGAATTATATCAAAATAACTTAGTGAAAGCTAATCACGATGTAAATAAGGGCGGTTTTATCATTACAATTGCCGAGATGTGCTTTAAAAATATGATTGGAGCGGATTTAGATCTAAATGGTTGTTATGATGAGGATCTTAGAGATGACGAGGTTTTATTTAGTGAGTCTGCGGGAAGATTTATAATTGAAACGTCTCCCAAACATCATGATAAAATCATTGAAATCAGTAAAAAATTTGAGATTAATGTTAAAAATATTGGAGTTTTAAAATCTAATCCAGAAATAACAATTACTGGTTTAAAAAGTAAGGATATAAAACTTGATTTGAAAAAATTAAAACAGGATTTTGAATCGACTATTCCGAATCTAATGGAAATTTAAAAAATTTAAATTATTTTTTAACTTCACTTCAAACACGATTTTAAATGAGTGTTCGAATTTCGATATATTTTTAAATGTTAATTTCTATTATTTTATTAATGTTCGATCTTCGATATATTTTATATCGATCAAATTAAAAGGAATTTTAAAATGTTTTTCGGTAAAAAATTCTTCGGGTATCAGGGTAAAACATTATCTGGTTTGGATATTCTGGTTTTATCTATCATTAAAAATAAGAGCGATGAGAAAGGGATTTCAGGGTATAAATTGATAAAAGAAATAAACAAATTGTTTGGGGACATGTGGAAAGTCTCAGCCGGAACGATTTATCCTCTCCTTCAGCGTTTAGATTCTAAAGATTTTGTTGAAATAATTGAGACTGTCGAGAAAAACCGTAACATTAAGTACTATAAAATTACTGTGAGCGGGAAAGAAAAACTCACTTCAATTTTAGATAACAAGCTCGAAGGGAATTTTTTGAAAGTTTTAGACTATGTAAAAACAGTTATCAGTGGAATTCCCATAACATTCAAACAAAAATTTGAGGATATGTGTAGTTGCTTTCCATACCATCATAAAAGACATGGTTTTACAATAGATGAAGACATGAATAATGAAAACATCTCAACATTGAATTTAAATAAAATTGATTTTCAAATTAAAAGGTTAGAGAAAAGGAAAGAACATATGAATGTTGAAATAGAAAAAATCGAAATGAGAATAAAGCAACTCAAGGAAATTCGCGTTAAATTAGAAAAAAATATGAAAACAATAGAAATCTCCGATGATGAGGAAGATTTTTAAGTTTCCAGACGATCGAACACAAATTTAAATTAAAAAAAGAGAGGTAAGAAAATATGTGTCGTGAACATAAATTTGGACCAAAAGGCCCCCATGCATGTGGACCTCAAGGATTTGCTCAATGGATGCCTGGTTTTAGAAAAATGCTCCATCATCATATGAGACAATGGTGTAGCTGTGGCACTAATGTTCTCTATAATATTGATGATTTAGGTGAATCATATCTTATTACAGTGCTGCTTCCAGGACGTTCTAAAGAGGATGTAAAGGTATCCCTAATTAATGGATATTTAAATGTAAAAGCACCGAAACCAAAGACTGCCCAAAAAGAAGAAACTAAGGATAGAAAAGAAGAAGACCCTACAATTAAAAGACAAGCTTTCAAATTCATAGATGTAAATATGGACATTCCACTCCCACCTGGTGCGAATCCTGAGGCAATAAAATCCGTAATATCAAATGGCGTATTAAAAATAAAGATTACCAAAAGGCCACCAAAAGATATCAATGTTAGCGAGGAATATAATTAGCGAAAGATAAGCGGGCGCTTTAGGAATATAGAAACGCTTTAAGGGAACAAATCCATATCCTAAAGCACACCAAATAATATTTTTTTTTTTTATTTTTATATTTTTACTATAGTCAAGATTTACTTTACTAATAATTATATATGAAAATTACTATGTTACTTAAGATAAATAATTTAAAAAAATATACCTGAGCCATTTATAACTTTTAAA
>JAEOTJ010000334.1 GCA_016839905.1 Promethearchaeota archaeon
CTAAAATGATCATTGCACTCTTGAGTTATTTTGATAATTTATTTGGTCCTAAGATTGTTTTAAAATTCCCCGATTCCACAAATGCGATTGGCTTGGAACAAATCCCTTTTTTAATGGATTTATATAAGGAGGGATTTTTTATTCATGAATTTGACAAACTGAAAACAGCAAACTTTATTTTTGATATTCACAGTCCCATTGCGAGAGGAAAGGCAGATGTACTCATGATTTCTGTCGTTTCTTTTGATGAGGCATATAATTTGAATCTTAATTCTTTTCGTGAAATAATGGAATTTTTCGTTAAAAAATTTAAAAATATTAAGGACCTTTATAGAATGTTCCATGTGGAAAACGCTCGAAGAAACCAAGGGGCATTTCAAGGAATATTAAACTTATTAAACTTGTTTTATCAATCTTTACCGGATGAACGAGCAATATCCAAGCAAATAATGTCAAAAATCTTAACATATGGATTATCCCAAGCGGGAAAACAAAATATTATTAATTTTTTAGACAAAAAGTTTTCACAAACCTTAAACCATTCTGGAGAATTTTCGCTAAAGGGAAATTTTGGCCTTAATTGATTATTTTTACTTATTTTCTTTAACTTTCTTTAAAAATAGATTTGATTTAGAAAAAGAGTGTGCAAAAAAATATCTTCAGAAGGAAAATATGAAAGAATTAGATGTTTTTATTAAGAATTTGTATTCAAAATATCCTTAACATTTTTTATAATAAAGATTGAAATCCAAGGATTTCATTATTTATGCTTTTCAAGCCAAATGAATATGTCCTGATAGACTTGCGCCCGTTTTTTTTCAAATAGCAATTCATGTAAAAAATCATCATATTCCTTGTATGTTTTGTCCTTGCTCTTTATTTTCGCGAAGAATTTTTCTGTTTTTTGTTTATCAACGAATTTATCTCTTCCCGCTTGCAAAAATATTACAGGACATGATAATTCTTGGGCATTATTAATTATCCACTTCAAAGAGTTGTTCATTTCAATTACAGTTTTTGCTGAAATTACTTGAGTTTTGTTTTTATCTGCTAAGAATTGTTTTAGAATCTTCAAATCGCTTATTAAATCCTTCTGGTCGATATTATAAGGTTCAGTCTTAGTAGGTGTAGCCATTTTTACCATTTTTTTTATCATTTTTTTTCCCAAGCTTTCACTGAGAGATAAATCAATTAAAGGACTAGCAACAAGGACTCCTGATAATTGAGGATGATTCATTGCATACATTAAACAAATTAATCCCCCAAAAGAATGTCCCATCAGAAAAATTTTTTTATTTCCTGAAGCTTGTTTAACTATATCCATAAAAAGCACAATGTCTTTCTGAAGATGATCCATGCTTTCTATATGTCCGGGAATATTTAAAATATTTCTCCAATGACCTCTTAGATCAAATGCGTAAATGGCATATCCTTTATCAGTGAGATATTCAGCAGGAATTTTAAACCTATCCGAATGAGTTCCAAATCCATGCACTGCTATAATATAAGCCTTTATTTCTTCAGTATCTGGAAGCCAGTATTGATAAAATAATTTTTTTGTTTCTCTTCCTTCAAAAAAACCAGTTTCATTTTTCATTGTTTTCCACTCGTAAAATATAATTATAAAAGTTATTAAATTAATTTATAGTTTATAAAATTTTGAATTTTTTTATCTTTATTGATTTTTAAAAGAAGATATTTAATATATCTTAATTTTAATGGAATCTATTTAACAGGAAGCCGCACTATGAATATACTTCCTTTATTTCTTCCTTCAGAGTCCGCCCAAATCATTCCTCCATGTCTTTTAATAATCTTTTTCGAAATATACAACCCTAATCCTGAACCCTGAATGTCAAGATACTCCAAACCATCACCATACCTCTCTATCTTACCAAAACGAGTGAAAAGAGCCATATTCTCTTTTTCCGTTAAACCAACTCCAGTATCACTTACAGATATGATAATCCAATCCGGATCTTTTTCTAATAAAACAATTATCTTTCCTTTTGGTGGCGTGTTTTTTATTGCATTTGATAAAAGATTCATGATTACTTCTTCTATTCTTGCTGGATCTATTTCAGTGTATAAATTTTCCGGTAATTGAGAGTTAAAGGAGATTTTCTTTTTTTGCATTAAAAATTTCATATTATTTATGCATTTTCTTATTAATTCGGCTAAATTCACTTCTTTTTTATCCAATATAAGCTTCTTATAATCGATTCTTGAGATGTCAAGTAATTTCTCAATTAGATTTTCTAATCTTTTACCACCCCTCTGTATTAATTCAATAATATCCAATGGTATTTCCCCTAACTGATCTTTATATGCCTCCAAAATAAGTTCAGCACCACCACACACGGGGATTAAGGGTGTTTTTAACTCATGGGATACTCGGGAGATTAAATCTCTCCTAACTTTATCTAAGGCTTTCAACTTTATTATTTCTTCTTTAATTAAATTTTCTGCTCTCTTTCTTTGAGTAATGTCTCTAGCAAAACCATAAAATCCTGTTTTATTTCCCAATTCATCATGTTTTAAATACGCTGAAATCTGAATATAGATGATTTCACCTTTTTTATTGACTCCTTCATATTCAAAATCATTCAATGGTTCTCCAGTATTATAGATTTTATTAAATATTTTAGCAGCTGTTTCTTGGTACTTCTTATGCACGAGTATTTGATAGTTCATTCCTGTTAATTCTTCTCTTGAATAGCCAATTCCTTCACTTAACGCATCATTAAAGAAAATTAAATTTCCTTCCAAGTCAAGTTCAAAGTAGCTTTCCTTAATATTCTCAAGAACACTTCTATATTTTTTTTCAGATTCAATTAAATTTTGCTCTACCTTTTTTCTCTCTGATATATCATAACTAATAATTTGAATATATGATTTATCCCCAATCCTTACGGAATTAGATTGCAAATTTACCCATTTTAATGACCCATCCTTTCTATTTATCTGTATATCAATGGATCTCAGATTTTTAACCCCAAAAATCGGTTTTATATTATAATCAATTCCTTTTTTATTCTTTAAATGAAAATCTAAAAGATTTATGTAATGCCTATTGAATAATTCTTCCCTCTTATATCCATACAGTTCTTCTGTTTTTGGATTACTATCTATAATGATTCCCTTAGAATTTATTAAAATAATTGAAAATAGAGAGTTTTCAAATAGATAACGATATTTTTCTTCAGATTCTTTTAATTCCTGCTCCAAGAAGAATCTTGTAGTAATATCTGAAAGAGTTCCCTCAATCATTTGTGGATTCCCTTTTGAGTCTCTTATCAAGTGAGAATCTAATTGGAGAACTAAATCTTTCCCGTGTTTTTCAATAGCATGAATAGTATAATTATCAATTATGTTATCTTTTAATAATAAATTCAAAAAATCCTCCCAATCTCTAGGATTTAACCAATAATTTGTTATATTTAAATCTATTAAATTCTTTGATGGTTTAAACCCTAATATTTTACTAATAGCAGGATTATGATTTAAAATAATACCCTCTAAAGTAACCTGATAAAAGCCTAAATCCAAATCTTTTATCATATTTCTATATTTTTCTTCAGATTCTTTAAGTTTTTGTTCTGCTTTTTTCTTTAAAGTCGAATCTCTGCAGAGTAATAACACTTTATTTTTTCCGTCCTTATCTAAAAAAGTTCTTGCCTTAA
>JAEOTJ010000335.1 GCA_016839905.1 Promethearchaeota archaeon
AATTTCAGATTTATTACAATAGTCGACGATTCATGGATTCAATATGCAATTTTATACTTAAAATAGAAGAAAATAAGTTCCCCTTAGTCTATAAAGCATTAGATAAGTCTGATAAAATGGAGGAAGAAGAATTTGAAAAATATTTAATTGATTCATTTCAAGATGAAATAATCATTCAAGGAATATTAAAATTAAAAAGTGCTAAGAGCATAGATGAATTATTAAAGAAATTTGATAACATCCCTGAAGATTTCTATAAATCTGAAGGATATCTAGAGATAGATAATTTCAACCGATTATTAAACGAAGCAAATATTTCGAACTATTGTACGTTCTCATCAGGGACGGTAAGAGGTCTTGATTATTATACTGGAATTATTTATGAAGTATATGATACCGGAAAAGAAAATATTAGAAGTATTTTTGGAGGAGGTCGATATGATGATTTAGTATCAATTTTTTCAGATGAGAAAATTACAGGAACTGGATTTGGCATGGGAGTTTATACACTTTCTTTATTCTTAAAGACGTATAATTTAATCCCAGATGAAATTAGAGAAAAAGATTATAGTGATACAATCTATATAGCATCTATAAATGAAGATATGTCAACTTATGCTTTTGAGCTTGCTAGAATCATCCGAGATGAAGATTTTCCGTGCATAATAGATTATAGATTTAAAAATCTAAAAAATCAGCTGAAAAGAGCTAATGACTTGGGAGTTATTATTGTATTAATCATTGGACCTGAAGAATTGACAGAAAGAACAATTACTATTAGGAACATGGTCTCTGAAGAACAAAAAACCGTTGATTTAGATGAATTGATAAATGAAATTTACGATATCATAGATCAATTTGGCAATAACCAATTTGACCAATAAAAATTTTATTTTATAGGCTATTTAGATTATCCGACCAAAAAAATTTCAAATTTAATTAACAATAAGGTTTTTAATTAAAATATGAGAAAAATTAATATTCCTAATTATGGAATAATTACAATAAAGAACCTATTATTTGATATAAACGGGACATTGCAATTTCAAGGGAAGATCTCACCAGATTTAATAATAAAATTTGAAGACTTAAAAAAAATATACAAGATTTATTTAATTTCAGCAGATACTAGAGGAAACTTAAACGAGATTGCTGAAACATTAGATGTAGACTATATCAAAATTAAACCGCAAGGAATTACGGAGGCTGAAGCGAAAAATAATGAATTAATAAGGTTAGGAAAAAATGTTACGGTTGCAGTAGGCAATGGCAACAATGACGCTTTAATGCTTAAAAATGCGGTTATAGGAATAATTATAATAGGTAATGAAGGAGCATCAATCAAAAGTATTATGAATAGTGACGTAGCTCTCCCAAGTCCATTAAGTGCGTTAAATTTTCTATTAGATGAAAAAATTATGATAGCGACCCTTAGATCATGATTTCATTCATAATAGTAATATCTAATGTGTTTATCTCAGTTTAAATACTTTTTTTATCACTATAAGTGTCATTTTCAATTTCTTTTAAAACAATTTCTTTCCTTA
The DNA here is from genome assembly GCA_016839905.1 of Promethearchaeota archaeon. Next base: position 1,548 of record JAEOTJ010000335.1, read on the forward strand.
ATTGATGGAATATTTGTTTCAAAAATGGACTCTAAAGAAAATTATATGAAATTAAAAAGGATCAAGGAAGAATGAATCTGCAATCAATACAGATTTTAAATTTATTACCAAAAGTGCAGGTGAAGGAAGTAAAGTTGTTTTTGATTATATATATCAATCATTTCTTGAAGACCAGAATTCTTATTATGGAGAACGAGAAATTTATCAAAGGGTCAAAAAAAATGGTGAAAGCTGGACATTTGGAATAGCTAGGGGAGATATAGACAATTTTCTTCAACAACGAGGACTAGAATTAATTGAACAAATGGATTCCCATAGGTTAGAAGAGAAGTATTTTCAGGACAAAAACAGCAATATTGTGGGTAAAGTAAATGGAACACATTATAGTTTATGCAAAAATTAAAGATTAAACTTTTGTGAATTATATCGATATCTGAATGCTTATCCGATATGGTTTTAAAAATCTTATTGATAATGTGCACAAATTCTAAAAAACATAAGTATATTAAAATAGGTTTTACAAATTATTAATTATTAAAATGTAATGAATGCTATCTATTATTTTAATTAATGGAAAAATATGAAATAAAAAATAGATTAAAAAATAAAGAATTGAAGAAATTATGGTTTCTGAACAAATATGGAAAAAAATATGGTTATTTTTAGGGATTGTTTTTATAGTAATATCAAGCTTTATGATATTTTTTGCTCCATTACTTGCTTTAATAACAGGAACAAAACCGTTCTCTGATCGTGCTCGAGCGATGATAAATTTTTTCTGGATTTGGATGTTTATATATAATGGATTAGGGTTCTTACTCCTTTATAAGGATACTGAAAAATATAAAATTTTATTAATTTTGGCGATTCCAGCAGGAATTACATTTACAACTCTTCAGACTATTTATATTATAATTGGATATTTTGAATTTGTTTTATCTGAAATAATTTGGGCAGTGAGTTCCTTAATATGGTCAATAATATCTATTTTATATTTTTTCGATAAAAAAAAAAAGACACTTGATGGTGCTAATTGTCATTAAAAACAAACGCAAATTTGTACAGATTGGATTTACAAATTGTTATTTATTAAAATGTAATGGAGGGTATCTCCTTATCGATGTCGGATATCCTGAAGATTATGAAAAATTCGTTCAAAAATTAAAAAAGAAATTCAATATTGATATATCAGAAATAAAATATCTGCTTCTCACACATCATCATGATGACCATGCCGGATTTGCTACCGAGCTTTTAAAAAATACAAAAGCTAAATTAATAGTTCATGAAAAGACTCTCAAAAGACTAAAAATGGGAGCCTCCGAAGAAGAATCAAGACCTATTAACAGAAGAATTAAAGCAATTTTAGGAATTTTTAGCCGTTTTCATGAATTCAAATTTCCCCCTGTTATTCCAACTGATAAAGATATTATTATAAGAGGCTCTAAAGATAATACTGATATTTTAAAAAATCTTGGTATTGAGGGAATAATTATTCCCACCCCCGGACATACAAAAGACGGAATTTCAGTCATTTTATCTGATGGTTCTGTTTTTCCTGGGGATAATACCATGAATGCGTGGTATTTCAACATTTTCGGAATAAAAAAACGCCCAATTTACGTTCAAGATTTTATATTAATTCTTAATAGTTGGGAAAAATACATCGAGCTTGGTGGAAAAAAAGTGTATCCTGCCCATGGTAAAGCTTTTGATATCAAAAAATTACAGAAAAACCTTAAAACATTTAGTAAAAATTACTAAAAATAGTTGTTTCTGTATAAATCAATAAGTCAAAACATAAGATTGAGTAAATTAGATAATATATTACATATTATTGCAAGTCACCATAATTTAAAAGAATGGGGTTCTCCAATACAACCAAATTCAATTGAAGCTTGGATAATACACTATGCTGAGAATATCTCTGCAAAAATTGGATAGATTTTTAGAGGTATAAAAAGGAATTAATTTTTAATTCAAAAAGGATCTTATGATTCAATAAAAACTAATTGTACAATCATTTAAATTTGATAAAATAAGAAATAAGAAAAATTATATACTTGAATAATACTTTAAGTATATAAGAAATAAAATAAATTTAAACAAAATAAAAATTATTATGAAAACGAGAAATTTGCAAAAATGGGAGAAGTTTGAAAGCGAGATATGCAAATTTTTGGGTATGGATCATATTGACGGGTCTTGAAAGCCCGATTGTAAAAATCCAAATGATCCAACTGAAATAGCGGAAGCAAAAAGTTATAGTAGAAATTTCAATGCTTATGACTTAAAGAGAGAATTAAAAAACGCAAAAAATCATGGTGGAAAGAAGATACGGATTATATTAAAACATGAATGCACTGAAAATACCAAAAAATTAGCTGAGCAATTACCAGAAGTAATTCTTAGGTGTAATTGCAATGACCTTTTTAAAATAAGAAGACAAACACTTCATAATTAAAGAGAAGAGGGATTGTAACTTGATTTTATCATTTATTTTTAAAACTTGTCTCATTTATTATTGCAAAGTTCTCATTTATTATTGAAAGTTACACATTAATCTTTACTAATCATGAATTTTATCGAAGATTTAATTCAATTAATAAAAGAAAAAAAAAGTGTTGTTAGTATGGGACTTGATCCCAGATTGGATAATGAGGGTGAAATTCCCCAATACTTA
>JAEOTJ010000336.1 GCA_016839905.1 Promethearchaeota archaeon
GCATTCATATGGTTGATATTATTAATCATAAAATTTCTAAAAGACTTGTTAATCTAATGGGTACAAATGCCTTTTATTGTCATGCATATAGTGAATTGTATTTAAATGGCAAATGGATAAAAGCAGCCCCTATTTTTGATGAAAAAACTTGCATTAAGGGGGGTTTTTTTCCAATGGTTGAGTTCGATGGAGAGAATGATGCATTATTTGCACCATATGACACAGAAGGGAATATTTTTGTAGAATATATAGGAGACTGGGGCATTTTCGCAGATGTACCATTAAAGAAAATTGATCAAATATTTTCAGAAAAATATCCAAAATGGTATAACAATTTATCAGATCTTCCTTTAAAACCGATAAAAAAAGAACCATTATCCTTGGATAAATAAAATAAGCTAAACCTTAAAAGATAAATAATTAATATCATCCTATTTACTTATTAAGTCTAAAAAATTTAGTTATTCACTAAAATAATAATATCTGAGGTTTGATAAAATGCCACGAGCAATAATTTTATATGAAATAGATCCTTCATTTGGCCCCAATATCATCGCGGAATACTATTTGAAACAAGATGATAAAATATCACCAAAAATTCTAAAAGAATTTTCGGAAAAACATGACAAGAAAAAATTATTTGATATTACAATACGAGAGGGTGATAATCGATATTTTTCAAAGAAAATCGCTTCTGAATCCTTAGAAAAAGAAAATCTATATTTAAGTTTTATCTTACAAGAAGGAGAAGATCTAGTTTCTCTAAAAAGTATATTTACTAATGTCGAAGAAATTGTGATTCAAAATTTTACAAATGATAAAAGTAAAATGACTCAGATTCTAAATAATGCAATTAATTCAATTTTAAGTTTACTAGAGAAATTACAAGAGCCTAAAATTATTAAAGAAACCATAAACGACAGGACAAAAAAATTGCTTGATGATGGAAAATTATCTGAAGCACGTGAACTAATAGATCTTGGAGAAGAAATCCCTGAAAAGCTCGCAGCTGAAGTAAAAATTGCTGAAGATTTATTAAATCAAGAGTTCTATCGAAAAGCTAAGAAAAATTTTTTAAAAGCTGCTGAACTAGCGGCAATTATACAGGAAGAAGAAATCGCTTCGTTTTTAATAAATAAAGGGGAACAGGTGGGCTTTTTTCCTGATTTAATAAAGGAACGTGAAAATCTTTACAAGGAAATAGATAAAATTTTAACTAATATGGAACTAAATCAATTAAAAACATATGAAAGTTTTATTGAACCAATAGATAGATTAATTGATATTTCGCTCACTTTTGAAGAACATGAGCTTGTTGATACATTGATAAAATTGAAAAACAACGCACAAAGGGCTTCAAAATTAGCAAATGAATTAGAAAATATAGACGAAAAAATTAGAGAACTTTTAAAAAAAATTTAAAAAATAAAATTATTCAATATTTTCTTCATTAGATGGAGGTTCTTCCACTACAGGAGGCTGATATTTTCCAATATCCTTGAAGATTATTTGACATATTTCCCAACCTTTTTCTGTAGGATATTTTAATGCGTTAGCAATCAATTTTTCTCCAATATCATTGTTTAGTTCTACTTTATGCAGATTAGGATTATCTTTGAGAATCATTTCATATTTGGCACCTCCCGTTCCTTGAGGCACAATTAACAATCCAAAATCAATTTGCTTCTCACTTATTGCGTCTTTTAAGCGCTTTGCAGCATAATATCCTGCTACTCCAGCACTTCTATCGAAAGTTTTAATAGAAGGAATTTCTAAACCCCATTTTTTACCTTCAGCTTCTATTAATGCTGCTAAAGTCTGTGTTCTCTTTCCAAGCTTGAATTTATATTCCATTTGTGTTTTAACCTTTTTCCCTTTTTCTTCACCTACCATATTAATGTATTTCAATGTAGCACCAGCAACTGATTGAGGATTCACCTCAATGGAATACTCCTCTTCTGCTAAAATATCTTCAATTGTTTTTTTGATAACTTCTCTTGGTTTGGAAAAATCAATTACTTCTTCCTCCTCTAATTCGGCTTTGGGTTTAGCAGTTGCTACAATATCTGCTCCAACTTTCAATAATTCATCTACCGACATTTCCTCCATAACTATCTTATCTATAAACCTTCTACAAAGCTTTATAGAATTTCTTGGATTTCCCTTTGTTTTTTCATAGATCATTTCGATTAATTTTTCATTTAATGGGAATAGTGGGTATAAAGGAGGATTTAAGTTATTATCTTCCCAAAAAGCCTCCATAGATTTTGAAAAATAGATTTTTAAATCATTTAAGCTAAATGGTTTTAATTCTTGCTCAGGTTCCATTCGCGATCTCAATGGAGCATCTGCAATTTCTATAATTCTTGGCCATATTTCTTTCAATACCGCTATTGTAATAACTAATCCCTTAACTTCATTATATAATCTCTTTAGAATCTCGAGGAATTTCATTTCTGCAGCTTCACCCAACATCCTATATGGGCTTTCTAACTCATCAAAATAAAGGATAAGCACTCTATCTAGATACTCTGTAATTATCTTAATCATAGCAAGGCAAACATCATCTTCTTCGAGCACAGAATTAATCCCAATCTCATTTAATTCCTCATCTTCTAAATCTTCTCCAAGCAGCCATCTTTCTGCAAGTGGTTTTTTATTTTTATCTAACTGATAAGTTACTAAAGCTTTCACACAATCGGCAAATACACCGGGGAATTCTCTAATACCTAATTGAATAACTTCATCTAGTTTGGGTTTTTGGAAAATTCCCTTTTTGCTTCCCCCCCATTTTTTAACTAATTTTTCAGACACGATATCAATTAGTTCTGCTCCAAGTTCTTCAATAATACATGTATAAACATGAAGTAAAACCCGAATGCTTGCCGGAGGACTTGGAACATATACGATAGTCCAATCTGCAGATGTAGTAAACTTACTGGCGTCTACTTCTTCTAATTCTTCAGCCCCCTCCAATTTTTTCCTATTTTCACGTTCTTTATCTTTAAATGAATGATAAGCATGAGTTTTTCCAGTTCCCGCTGATCCTAGAATAGGGATTAGTCGGCTTGCTTTATCTCTAGAAGTTTGTTGTACAAGTCTATATACTTCTCGATCTATATAACTCCGTGGTCTAGAAATATCTACCTTATCCGGAATATCACCACGTGAAACAAAATTAGAAAAGGGCATTATCGGAGCTTCTTGTAACACTGAGATATACATTTCCTTCTCGTCATCCGAAATTTCAGAATACAGTTTAATCTCATCTCCAATTTTCAATTTTTAATAACTTAGTTTATATGTAGAATAAATTTATTAATCCAAACAATTTTTTCTAGATTATAAGCTATTTAGTTTTTAGCTATTATAATATTTAATTAA
>JAEOTJ010000337.1 GCA_016839905.1 Promethearchaeota archaeon
GGAGTTAATGGATTTAATAGTTAAAAAAGGGGATAATGTTTTTTTAAAGGAATTAAGAAGTTTTTACTTAAAAAAGATTTAAATTTTGAAATATGTATTAATATAATAAGTGAGTAAAATGGAAAATAACCCAGAAATAAAAATTGATCCGGAAATTTTAGCCGATTTAATGCGAGCATTAGAAGCACTTGAAAGTTCTACAGACTTGGAAGGATCTGCAATTGTCTCAAAAACAGGATTAAGAATCGCCAGTTCTGAAACTGCGAATGTAGCTGCAGATATTTATTCTGCAAGTCCCGCCACATTAATCTCACTTGGTGAAAAGATTAGTGAAGGGCTAAAGCAAGGAGAATTAAAAGATATTGTTATCCGAGGGGCACAAGGTTATACAATAATAATGGTTGGTCAATCAAATTTCATGCTATTTACAAACTGCAAAACATCATTTAGATTAGCCTATTATATCAATAAAATAAGCAAAGCGTTTAAAATAATAGAACCTGTTTTAAATCAAATTTACACACCAGGAACCTGATTTTATTCTTAAAAATTTAATTTTTAATTAAAAATCTTCCTTAGGTTTTCCAAAAAGCTTAATTAATTTAGTAAAATCATCGATAGAATTAATATTATGTAATAATTCTGCCCTTTCAGTCATATAAATGGTCTGTTCGATTTCTTTTTGATTATCTATCATATGACCATCAATTATATTAATACCTAATGGAACTAATTTTTTTTTTCCATCTTCTGACTTGAATATAATTGTTGGAGTTAAGCCATATTTATTAAAGAGATTAATATCAGCCATTACGGCTAGAGCAGGTTTATTTAATATGAAATAATTTTCAATGATATCATCGATAATTTCTGGTTTAATTAATGGAATATCGGCAGCTATCATTATTGTTATCCCAAGTTTCATTTTATTTGTAATAAATAATAAATCAGAGTGGAAATCTACACCTGGAGTTTCAATTAATTCAATTGATTCAATATTTGCAGCAATATAAGATTTTGTTTGAGGCGTGGATGGAGAGACCGCAATAATTAGTCGATTTATATTTTTTGAAGCTTTTATAGCATCAATAACATGTTCAATTAGATATTTCTCTCCAAGTGGAAGTAATAATTTTTCTTGATATTTAGATTTGATTTTATTAAAATCAAATCTTGTTCCTTTTCCTCCTGCCATTAATATTGCTGGGATTTGCATTTTTTACTATATTATGTGATGAATTTAGATATAAATTAATGAACTAAAAATTAATAATAAAATTAATAAAACTAATCGTGTAATTTCATTTAAAGCCCCTAGACAATCACCTGTAAGACCATTAAAATTATGATTGGATAATCTTAATACAATTAATAAAGGAAATAATGTGCCGATCAAGAAAACAATCAATACTATTACCACTTGTGTTATATTTAATAATGAGAGATTATTTACTTGAAGGAATATCATCCTAAGAAATGAGATATCGTTATAGATAGAATTAAAGATATTTAAAATGAATAATGTTAATAAGATTAATGTTATCGATAAGATTAAAGAAAAAATCATATGTTTTTTTGTATTTAAACGAATGAAAGGATCTGCCATTTTAGTATTAGCTGATTTACCTACAGAACAGGCTGCAACCATTCCAAATTTCGCACCAATTTCACTCAAAATTAAGGCAAGTATTATATAATCCATCGAATAGGATATGGCTATTCCTGTTAATGATAAAATAATCATTCCCAAAATAAATCCTCCCGTCCCGATAGCAGTGTCGTGCATTACCTTGATCTTTCTTTCTGGGGGACCTATTACCATTAAACCATCTCCAAAGTCAATTAAACCATCTATATGATGCCCTCCTGTCATTAATAATAAAAGCCCTAAAATAATAAACCCTACAAGTAAAAATGGGAGAAATTTTAATAAGATTAAACTAATAAAGCCACTAATCAAACCCAAAATGAACCCTACGAGTGGAAATAACCAAATTTTTGGTGCTACATCCTCATTAATATTTACTTCCTTCCCTACAGGAAATCTAGTTAAAAAAGAAAAACAACTTTTAATATCTTTTAAGATTGACAATTCTTATCACTCACTTCTTTTTTTAAAGCTATATTAAGTGTTTTGAACACAGTTTGCCCGATAGACTGTCCAAATCTAGTAGCATGCCCAGACCATTCTATTAATTGTCTTTTTCCAGTAGAACCAATAACTATTGTATCTGTGGAAGTTCCTGTAGCAAGTCTTCCATCATTCATTCGCACTCCAAGTTTATTTAGGAGATATGTTTTTGCTTCAGTTATAACAATGAATAGATTAACCATTGCATGCTCAGTTATTTTACCATTTATAAGTAAAATGATATTTATTGTACCAGGTTTAATGGTTTCATTAAAATTATTCTCAATAATATTCGGAACCTCAATTAGAGGAGCACATTTATTTGTAAGACCTGCTGTTAAAATGATTGTATAATCGATATCATCAATTCTTTCATTAAATATTACCGCATCATCCATTTCTACAGCAGTTAATAATCCAATCATAGAATTAGATAATTTATATTTATTTTTTACAGGTTTTAGCACTTCATTAAGATTAACATGGTCAAAATCTAATGGAACGTGGTGATTTACAATAGAATCGGACTGCTTGCGTCCACCATTTATGGCAGCATTACTTAAACATTCTAATTTATTTTTAGAAATAATAACAATATCTTCCTTGTTGATATTTATTTCTATATCAGGAACATTTGTTTTATGACTTTTTACATTCATTTTATACACCAATTATTAGATAATAATTAAAAAAACGATTAGAATTATTACTAGTGAGAGAAAAAAAATAAATAAATAAACTGTCAACAGAATTATTCGATAAGCAGTTTTTATATCCTTTGGCACAAGAGCACGATTAGGAACACCCAATTTATAATTTTCTTTCTTTTCAAGTTGGACATTTAATAAACCTGCCATTGTACCCATTGTCCATCCGGCATTCACACTCTCAGTATTTTTTCTATCTGATTTTAAGATGTGCATAGCTTCTTTAACATCTTTTTTCATTATCTTTCCTGCCAATAACATGAATAGGACTGTAAGACGGGTCGGTATATAATTTGAAAAATCATCCATTCTTGCTGAAAACCATCCAATATTGATGTGTTCTGAATCTTTATATCCCACAATACTATCAGCTGTATTAATAATCCGGAACATATAGGCAGAAGGTATTCCTAAAAATAACCATAAAACATTAGAATGGATATATGTAAAAACTAATATTCCAAATAAATTTCCAATTAAAAAAAACCAAAAAACACTAATAACAGAGTCAGTTGAGCTTTCAGCAATGCATTCTACGGTAGCAGATATAATGTATGGTTCTTCGAGCGATTCGGTGTCCCTTCTGACGATTAATGAAAGATCTGAACGGGCAGATTCTAAATCACCTTGATTTAGAGATTCACCAATAGTTTTAGTTGAATCACCTAAATTTTTTATTGCGAATGACCATTTTAAAATAAAGCCCATTACTAGACAATAAATCAAGATATTAACCAAACTAAGGTTATTCCAATTGTTAGGATCCCAAATATTCCAAATCCACCAGAAAATGATTTGAAATAAAAATATTGGTGTTAGAAAAATTAAAAATACGGTTATTAAAAAAATAATCCCTAATAATTTATCTATTGTTGGCTTATTTGTCCTTAATTTGTTTTTTAAGCCACTGATAGTTTGCCCGATCAGCATTACAGGATGATATTTCCAGTGAGGATCTCCCATTATAGCATCAATTAATAAGGAAAAAATGAGAATTAATAGCATTATAACAAGGAAGTTATCTATAAATATCGAGAAATCCATTTTATCCTCCTATAACTCTAATAAATTCATTATTTCATTGAAATTTATATTTTCTTTAACTACTTTTGCAAATTTTTGTATATTTTCTTCAATTATTTCTTGAAGGCCTCGCTTTTTACCGGTCGGTTTTTCTAGGTTTTTTTTAGAATAAAGAAATTTTATAAATTTATTTCTAAAATCGTCATTATCCCAGAATCCATGAATAAAGGTACCAAACACATTATTTTGTTTATTCATTGCGCCCATAAGGCTTTGTTGTGCATCTAATGACCCTTTAGTGACCTTTAATAAAGGAATAGCATTTTCTTTAGGGGTTATTTTTCCCATATGAATCTCATAACCCTCGATTAGATATCCATTGAATTCAGGAATACCAATGATTTCTGCTTGAACTTGTCTTGTAATTTTATTGTATGATAGAAACTCGGTTTGAATGGGTAAAAAGCCTAAACCTTCATAAGTAGAATTTACATCTCCCTCAATACCCTTATCTATAATAGTATCACCTAGGATTTGATAACCTCCACAAATCCCTACAATTAAATAACCTTTCTCTTTTAAAAAATCTAATTTTGAAGAAAATCCACTTTCTTTTAACCATAACAAGTCTTTTATTGTATTCTTTGTACCAGGAATTATTATTAAATCTGCATTATCTAATTCATATGGTTCATTTATATATGATACTTTAACTCCGGGTTCCCAATTTAATGCTTCATAGTCTGTAAAATTCGATATTCGTGGTAATCTAATGACTTTTATTTCTATAATACCTTCTTGTTCATTATTCTCTAAAGAAAGTGAGTCTTCAGCAGGTAATTTTAAATCTTGGATATAGGGTATTACACCTAAACATTTTATTCCAATTAAATCCTCTAATTGCTTAATTCCTGGCATTAATATTTTTAAATCTCCCCGAAATTTATTAATTATAAAGAATTTAATTAATTCCTGCTTTTCTGGCTTTAATAATTTTATTGTCCCATAAATGTGTGCAAAAACGCCTCCCCGATCGATATCAGCAACTAATATCACAGGAATATTATCTAATTTTGCAACAAACATATTTGCAATATCTCCATCAACTAGATTAATTTCAGCAGGACTCCCAGCACCCTCAATTACAATAATATCATTTTTTTTTTGTAATTTAAATAAGGAATTCTTTACATGGGGGATTAGTTTAGGGATGAATTTCCTATAGTAATTCTTAACATGATAATCGGCATAGGGTTTTCCCATTAGAATTATCTGGGATGATGCGTTTCCTTTAGGTTTTAATAAGACAGGATTATGTTCCGCAATAGGTTTGGTTCTTGCTGCCATTGCTTGCAGGACTTGTGACCGGGCAATCTCAGCACCTTCTTCATTAACATAAGAATTTAATGACATATTTTGTGACTTAAAAGGTGCGACTTTATAGCCCATATCGCTAAAAATTCTGCAGAAAGCCGCTACTAACAATGATTTTCCTGCGTGTGAGGTCGTACCCTGAATCATTAAAGTTTTACTAGGAAAATCAATCACCATATTGGCTTAATATTTTGGTCCTTAGTTTATTTAAGTCTTCTTTTGAGATTGAGTTAAAATCCGAGTTTAATTCGATCAATCCCTCAAGAATCTTTTTGGCATTTAAAGTTTTATGAGTAAATATGCAAGATGAGCAGGCCCAAACAGGTTTTCCCGTCCTATCACTAATTTTCTCGAAACCACCAGTATCTTTTTTATTACAAGGGTAAAATGGACAATAGCAAAAAGTACAATCTTCTAAACCATCATGGCAAGGTAAATATTCACATTCTTGGTCTAAACCTTTGGTTTTATTCTTTTTCATTGCTTTATTTATTAGAACTCGTCCTTTTTCATGCATTTCCCTTCAACTCTAATTGAATTTTATTTATTTTTGAATTATTTTTTTTAAGGAGTTAATTAATTTAAGATTTAAATTTCGAGATTTAATAGAAATCCTAATATAATAATCATTTAATCCATCATAATTAGAACAGTCTCTTATTAGGATATTTTCTTTAAGTAAAAGTTCTTTAATTTTAGTCGCTTTAATCCCTGTACTTTTAGTATTAATTAAAATATAATTGGTATTAGTTGGATATAATCTTAATCCATCTATCTTGTTTAATTCATTTTTTACAAATTTACTTTCTGTAGAAATGAAATTATATGTTTCTTTAATAAAATCACTAGATTTTAAGATTTCTTGGGCAAAAACTTGACCAAAACAATTTATGGGCCATAAAACCTGACCATTCGTCAATAAATCAATGATTTCAGTATTACTAACACCAAACCCTACCCGGAGACCCGCTAAACCGAAAAATTTTGTAAAGCTTCGGCTAATAAATAAATTATTAAATGTTTTTATTTTAAGCACGAAAGAATTATTTTCACCAGTAAATTCAATAAATGCCTCATCCAAAAACACGAGAATATTATGATTTGAGGCAATATTAATGATTTTCTCAATGTCTTTAGAGTCATCCAAGAGTCCATTAGGATTATTAGGATTGCAAATAAAAATTATTCTTGTTTTAGGAGTTATTTTTTCTAAAATTGATTCATATATGATTCGAAAATCATTTTCTGGTTTCCTATAAACATTTACAATTTTACCATTATTTTTTTTTATAGCCCAAGCATATTCCGAAAACGTAGGTTGGCAAACAATTACTTCATCATCAAGATTTATAAAAATATCGCAAAAAGTCGAGATTAATTCCATTGAACCAGCTCCAATTATCAAGTTCTTGATATCTATTTTTTCCTCAAAATATTTCACTAGTTCTTTTTTCAATTTGGTAGAATTTGAATCGGGGTATCTATTTAATTTATTAATTGAGTCCTTGTAGGAATGAGAGAACATTTCTGGATTAATAAGTGGATTGATATTTGTACTGAAATCTAATAATGAATTAGGGTCGATTTTTGAGTTATATTTAAAAATTTCACCACCATGACTATCATGTCTTAAAATTTTCTTTTTTTCTTCAATAGCATCATTAAACTTCAAATGAATTAGATACCTCCATAGATTCAATAATCTTGA
>JAEOTJ010000338.1 GCA_016839905.1 Promethearchaeota archaeon
GATTATAGTAATGAATTAAAAAACCTTGATAGACTCCCAACTGGGGGTTTTCCACAAATCCCTTTTATGGCAAAAGATACGGGTACCGCAAGAATATTCGTATCTGCTGATGCTAGCTTGTTTAATAATGAATTAATTGCAACTGACCATGATAATCTCAAATTTGGCCTTAATATTATAGAATGGCTCACGTATGGGGGAAAGAAAGATGACTACATTATAATTTTTGACGAGGCTCATATTAGACCAGAAACTAGCAGAGATATGAGCTCTGCAGGTATATTTGGATTTATAATGAGTTATATCGTTCAATTATCAACTAATCCTTTTACCGCTTGGATATATCCGCTTTTAGCTATTTATACTTTAAGAAAATATGTTCCAAAAAAGGATAAAGCCAAGGAAGAGAAGAAAAAGGCAGAAGAAGAAGAAAAGAAAGAAGAAAAAGCAAAATTTAGAACCTCCTCTTTTTTCGCTCAAAAAATTGAATGGTATCAAAAAAAGAGACGATATGAAAAAGCCTTGACATTGCTTTATAGGAGGTTAGAAAGAAAATTAAATGCACAATTACAAGGCAGGCCCATTTCAACTAACAACGTTGTTAATTTTGTACGAGATAAAGAAGGACACCTTAATCGGGCTAAAGAAAAGAGATTAACGAACTTCATGAATAAAATCATTAATGTTAAAACAGGAAAAACAAAAATTAGAAGACAAGAAGAATTTGAAAAACTCTTCTATGAAATGGAATGGGCTGCTAAAAATGTTTAAATCAATTTTATAAGAGTAATTCACTTCTATCAAAAACTACTTCATTTAAAGGAAATCTTAATTTAGATTAGGGCACCTTAAAACTTAAATTATATACTTTGACATTTTTTCCCAACGAAATACAACTAATTAGTTTTAAAGTCATACAAATAATCCATTAATTGATTTATAAGTTTTAAAATGAATGATTATTTTTCAAAAACAAATGATTTTAATTACCTCTACAAGGCATTTAACATGAATTATACGAGAGATGATCTTTTTCAAGTACAAGCAACAACGAATCAAACTAGAAATTGTACATATCATCTAATACGCTTTATGGTTAAGAATGGTGTGAAAGATTTTGAAGTTAGATTGAGACGGATGGGTCGTAACATTGCCAGAACGATCTATAATTATTGGAAGCCGATTGATTCAGTTAATATTTCCAATGTAAAGAATGTTATATCTACCATCTACCATAAAATTCTTAACAGCTCCGTTGGAATAGAAATAAGTGAAACAAACCAAACAATTGTCATAAAAGATAATAAATGTGCTTTATGTAGGTATCATTATGAAGATATAAATATTTCTGGTTGTGAGATTTTAATTGGTTTTATAGCAGAATTTATTAATTTGATTAGTAAGGAATCAAAGGATTCATCAGCTCTTTTTTTAACTCCTTTAAATGTATTAGAATCTAGATCATTTGGAAATCAATCATGTGTAATTGGATTACAATATAAAATAGGTGGAAATTAGAAGGTGGACTAAAATGGGCGCGTTTCAATGGTTAATGAAGAAGGTTACAAAAACTTTTAGTCGTTCTACTAATGCTTTGTTTTTTACGACACTATATCGTGAAATATTAAAGGAAATTAATGAAATTACCAAGGATGAAGAAAAAAGTCTCATTATATTAAGAGAAATTGGTGAAAAAGGATCAACTGAGTCATGTGATCGTCATTCGGGTATTTTTAAATTTATGCCGGGTCATCCAAGAAAGGTTCTCGAATATTTTGAAATCCTATGGAGTGTAGTGTTTGGAATGGAACTTGGTGAAACGGACTATGAAGAAATCGAACGAGAAGGCTCAGAATATAAAGACTACATTTTAAAAATTCAAAAATGTCCTATTTGTGCAGGTTATGGCGAGGATCCTGAAGATACATTTGATTTTAAAAAAATTAGTCGTGAATCTGAAGGAATGGCTTGTGGATTATGCGGAATGTTGGAAGGAGTAGCAAATTTTATCTTAAAAATTAAGAACAATGACTATCGCATTGAAATTATTGAAAAGAAATGTATTGCGAAGGGTGATGATCGTCTTCATTTTGTTTGTAGAACCCATACTATAAAAGAATGGAATGAGATTTTAACCTCAAAAGGCCAGGAGGTTCCTTTAGAAGAGGAATCTCTACAAGACGAGAAAAAAGACTTTATGGATAAAATACAAGATGTTATTTCTTTTGATAAATTAGAAGAATTACTTGATGAGCCCTTAGAAAATGTAAGAAAAAAAGTAGCTGATCTAATTAGGGATAAATTAAACATGGAACCAGATCATTTCTTTGATTATTTCCGAACTTATGAAGATGATATGATAAGAATTGTTGGATTTATAAGTATCCATCTTCTTAATGAATATGGAGGACTTGTCGAAAAAATCCTACAAAGCGAAACATTTGCTAAAGTTATCGGATATATTTACAAGCACCTCAAGGAAATGGTGTTATTATTCATTCCAATAGACGTTATAAATGATTATCATGAATTATTAATAAACTTACTTGATGGATTAGCACCTCCAGAAACGGTTGAAAATCTTAAAAATTATTCAGGTAAGGATGGTTTAACTTTTCTTTTTGAAGGCGCTCAAATAGCTCTTGAAAATCTTGGAATTGATTTTACTGAGTTAAAGGAAAATATATGGGAGGAATTGAAAAAAGAAAGAGAGGATGACCTCATAACAGCAGAAACTTCCATGATTGAAAAATCACAGGAAAAAATCCCTAAAATTATTAAAATTATCCAAGAAATTCTAATGTTAATCAACGAAATTCTTACACTTCCTATTAGAGTTATTATATCTCAGAGTCATCATGGGTTAAAAACTGCTGTAAATTCTGTCGTTTCTGAGGAAGAAGGTCTTTATGGAAGCTTTAAAGAGAGATTTGATATAATCTTTGACTATATTCAAGAGCTAAGACAGTAACATACATTTTTTTTTAAAATTTAATAATTAATAAATTATTTATAATTTTTTAGCTAAATTTTATTAAATAAGTTTATCAAATTAATCAATAATTAATAGAAATCAATAAGGTCTTTTAGATGATAAGAAGTGAAAAAAAAATTGTACGAAAATTGTCCATTGTGGTAGTATGCACGGTAATGTTATATGTATTATTTTCTGTTCCTTTATTGAGTTATATTGCCCCATTAGGTAATATTTTATTTCCGGGGAGCGGATTATGGCGAGTTCCGGGAGAAGTCCCTGAATCTGAAACCCTTTATATTGAAGGATTAACTGATAAAGTAACTATCTATCGAGATGAATGGGGCATTCCACATATTTATGCTGCAAATGAAGATGATATGGCTTTTGCCATGGGTTATATTCATGCTCAAGATAGAATGTTTCAGATGGATATGGCAAGAAGACAAGTAAGAGGAAAACTTGCTGAAATCCTCGGACAAAAGTATCTTGAAAGTGATAAATATAATCTCGCGATTGGAATGGAATATTGGGCAGAAAAAACTTTAAATAATGCCATCGAAAAACAAGAAACGGGAGAAATTGACTTTTTAGATTCCGCTTATCGATATATAGATGGTATTAACTTTTACATTGATACACATCAACATGAATATCCTATAGAATATGCGATATTAGGGATTAGACCAACTCATTTTTCACTCCTTGATTCATTTTGTTTTGCTAAATATATGTCTAAAATGCTTACATGGGATTATGATGATTTATATCGCCTAATTCTATATCAAGCATTAGGAAATGAATCCTATAATGAACTTTTTAATGTAATTACTCCTTATCAAATTCCAATTTGTCCCAATTACGGCTCATTTATTGGAAATGAATCAATCATATCTGAATTCACTAAAAGTAGTTTTGGAGCCCCTCCCAAGGGATCTTCCATTATTCATTCTGTTTCACAATTTCTATCAAAAGTGCAAGGTATAGAATCTGAAAGACATATTATTGATTCACGAAAGAGTGGTGTTATTGGCTCAAATAATTGGGTTGTTGATGGGAATAAAAGTAGCACGGGAAAGCCAATTCTCTGCAATGATATGCATTTGGAATGGATGCTTCCAGGAATATGGTATGAAGCTCATTTAGTTACTGAAGATCCCAAACTTGGTGTTTATGGTTTTACATTAGCTGGTGAACCATTACCCATTGTTGGACATAATGATTATTTAGCTTGGGGGCTTACAAACACGGGATTTGATGTAATGGATTGGTATTATTACACAGAAATCGATGATAATAATTATATTTATGATGGTGTTATAACTCCATACACGAAACGTACTTATAAAATAAATGTAAGAGGGCAATCACCTGTTGATTTCACGGTTAAGGAAACAGTTCATGGCCCTGTCTTAAATGATCTTCTAAGTGATGATGA
>JAEOTJ010000339.1 GCA_016839905.1 Promethearchaeota archaeon
ATTCGGGATGCGAACCCTTGAAAATCTGGAGATGAGACTTAAACACTATCTTGAGTGTCCTTTCATCATAGTTCCAAGCGTTTTGGAAGAATTAAAAAGATAGCTATTATTCAAAGATCATACTCTTATTATTAACTTAAAATAGATTAATTAGAAATTATTTTTTGGATAAACTCTAAATAATTAAATTTAGAGAATAATATATTTACTATTTTTAGATTTTAAAAATTGGGCATAATTAATAAATAATAAGTTCAAATTTTTATTATTATAAATATATATGATTAGGTGTAAAAAATGGAAGTTTCTAATGAACAAATATTAAATAAAGCTTATAAACTTGGAATAGAATATGAATTAAAATGCACTGGATGTGCGCAAACTGTTATAGCGGCGATATTTGAAGCATTAGGGATTTGGAATGATGACATTTTTAAAGCAGGTAGCGGTTTAGCAGATGGGTTAGGATTAACAGGGGATGGCTCATGTGGTGCTCTTGTAGGAGCTTCGATGGTTATCAGTTATCTTTTTGGTAGAGAAAAGAAGCATTTTAAAAACATGATGAAACCATTTAAATCTTATAAGCTTGTGAAACAATTACATTCTCGATATGTTGAAAAATATAGTTCTTGCCGATGCCTTGATGTTCAAAAATCTACTATGGGAAGAACGTGGAATCTCTGGGATCAAAATGAATTACGGGATGCCTTTAAAAGTGGAATGCTGGATAATTGCTCGAAAGTGGTCGGTAATACAGCAAGATTTGCTACTAGAATAATTTTAGAGAATGGTTATAAACTTAAGATATAGAATTAGACTCTTTAAAACACGCAGTTTCAAGAATATCAAGCTATAAAATTGCCTAAATCACGTGAAATGGATCGTTATGCACACATAAAGGTGTTTGCAGAATAATTCAAATAATCGATAAAGAAAGATCCAAAAAAATGCCGCTGGCTCTTGTATCGATTTTAAACATTGTACTTTTATATATTTATTCTTGTAAAGCCGCGTATAATTTAATAAATTATAAGAAATAAAAAATTAAGTCTTTTCTAATTCCATTTCAGCTATAGCTTTACTTGAACGGAAGGGGGTATGATCAAGGGACATTCCCTGCTCATATCCATATTTTTTCCTAAATGCTTCGTTAAGTGATTGGAAATATAAAGATAGTGGTAAGTTCATTGGACAGTTGTTATCACAATTTCCGCATTCCACGCAGCGATCTGCCACATGCGCTATGCGCGTTAGCTGATAAGAGATATTATCGATGATTTTAGCCTTCTTCTTTTTCAGCAAGATACAGTCTCTACAGAAACATGTAGGGCATCCTCGTATACAAATTCCACAAGCAGTACACTTCTTAAGGCGTTCCATCTTCTCTGCTTGTGGAACTTCTGCCCATTCTTGTAAATCTTTATTTCGTTTCACTATGGCTTGCGCAATGACTTCATCGTGTTCCGCAATATTTTGAGTATGTAAATCCATAGGTAATTCTCTCTTATTAATACCTGATTTTATTAAGATATCGTTCCCTTTATCCGAGATGACCTTTAATATCACCTCATCTGATTGAATTGAAACACCTAGGTCAGAAACAATAAGATCTGCTACAACAGGGATTTTTCTAAAACATCTAAGACAATTTTCAGCAACAAAGATGGGAAGTTCTTTAACTGTACCATCTTCAAATCTAAAAGTAATTCCTCCGTCGATGATCTTCTCTTTTACAATCTTGGTGGGATCTACATCTTTAAATTTTTTAATTTCCCTTCCTGCCTTTGGCGCCATCCCTCTATCTTCAATACCAATAACAAATAAATTATCAAGATTTACTTGTTTAATGATTGCTAATTCTATTAGCGCTCTTGTATCGCATGGTCGTGCGACTAGTCCAACTTTCTCTTCCATAGCACCTTTGATTTGCTTATGTAGGATTTTTGCTGCGGAATCTGTCCTAGCATACCCATAAGTCATTAATGGCGTTAAAGGAAAATTTGCAACATCTTCGGGCTTATCCTTTATGTCAGGTTGGACAGTAAGGCGATCTTCTACATTTGTCTTTTTATCAAATTTTAATTTTGCACTTATTACTTTATCTACGATTTTTTCTTTTAATAAAGTGCTCAATAACTTTGAAAAATCCTCTATTTTTATAAGAAATTCTGCTTGTACATCCATTTATTTCCAACTCAAGATTATTAAATTACATTAACTTCCTTATTTCTTTAAAACTTGTATTAATAAATAATCGTTCCAATACTTGTTAATTATTTTTAAAATTACTTTTCATGTGTTAATGGAGCAACCATTTCTTCAACAAGGTTCTCATTTTTGCAACCTTGCTTCATTAGTTAACACATTAATTAAGTTTTTTCTTTTTTTTTGGTCGTGTCACTCTTGCCTCGTAGTGGGCTTGGTCCCAACTCTTTTATGAGTTTATCGAATTTTGTTGCTTCCTTCTGGAACTTCTGACCTTCAGCTGATGTACAGAAGCCCATTATTATTCTTTTTTCTTCGATGCCTATCGACTTCAATACTTCCTTCAAGTATTCTACTTGACGATATGCGTAGTAATTACCTGTCTCGAAATCGCATTCTTTAGGATATCATCCAACGATCATTACACCATCAGCCCCTCTTCCGAATGCTCGCATCACGATATCTGCTCCTACTCTACCCGTGCAAGGAACCAATACGGTTCTTAGAGACGAAGGGTATTGTGCCCTAATAGTACCAGCCATATCCGCGGATCCATAACCTCACTTCCAACAAAGGAAGGCAATAATTTTAACATCTTTATTATCCACCATTTTCTTTTACCTCTTTATATTATTGGTAATAACTCATCTATTAATGCTATATATTGGGCATCTCTATAGTAAGTTAAGTCAATTGCTTTACTTGGTCATAGAGCTGCGCATATCCCGCATCCACGACACCTTATTATGTCGACCACTAGATTACCGCTCTCATTCACTTCAATTGCACCATAAGGGCAGGCATCTATGCACTTAAAGCACTTGGCACATCGCTCGTCCGATGGAGTAGCACGGATTAATTCCATTGTATATTCACCTTTACCCATAGGAATCCCCGCCGATGAAGCAGCACCTTTAGCTTGACTAACAGCTAACTCTATGGTTTTTTGACCTTGAGCGGAACCACAAATGTATATTCCAGGAACCTTTGTGCTAATTGGATCAAGTCGAGCATGATATTCTTTTAAAAAGCCATCTGGACTTTTTTCCATATTAAGTACTTTAGCAATTTCTACAGTCCCTTGTGAGGGAAGTGATGCCGGTGAAAGAACAACCATGTGGAAATCCGCTGATAGTACAGTATCAGTACCAACTGGTTCAAATTGTACATTCAAATTCTTGGTTAAAGGATCTTCTTCAATTTTTCCTACTAAACCTTTTACGAAAATAATGCCCGCATCTCGAGATCTCCTATAATATTCTTCATAATCTTTACCAGCACATCTCATATCAATATAAGTGCAAAGTATTTGTGAATCAGGGTATTCTGATTTAATGAGTTTTGAATTTTTAAGAGAAAGATTGCAGCAAACGACGCTACAGTGAGCATTTTTACTAACATCCCTTGATCCTACACAATTAATAAATAATATTCTATTAGGCCTTTTTCGATCTGATGGTCTTTTTAGATGACCAAATGTCGGACCATTTGGAGCAAGTATCCTCTCTAATTCGATTTGATTAATGACATTCTCGTAAATTCCGTATCCATAATCATCACCTTTATAGAGGTCCCAACCCGTGGCAACTACTATTGTCCCTACTTCAAGATCAATAATTTTATCCTTTTGACTAAAATCTACCGCTTGCTGTTCACATGCATCAACACATGCAAAACATTCCACGCAAGAATTTCTTACAAGATCTTGAACGGCTGGAACGGCTTGTGCAAAAGCAATGTCTATAACTTTCCGAGCTGAAAGATTCTCATCAAAATAGTTAGGTACATATATCGGACATTTATCGGTGCAGGTTCCACATCCCGTACATTTGGTTTCATCAACAAATCTCGCCTTTCTATTCACTTTCACCTTAAAGTTACCAATATAGCCATCAACATTAATGACTTCACTATAAGATAAAATCTCAACATTAGGATGACGATTAGTCTCGAGCATTCTTGGTCCCAAGATTCATATCGAACAGTCATCAGTCGGAAAGGTCCTATCAAGTTGGGACATACGTCCTCCAATTGTAGTATTTTTTTCAACCAAATAGACTTTATACCCCGCATCGCCTAAATCAATAGATGCCGACAATCCAGCTATGCCTCCTCCAACTACAAGAGCAACTGGCTTTACCGGAACAGTCTTGGTGGGGACATCCTCTAATAATCTAGCCCTAGCAATACCTGCCTTTATTAATTCGATTGCTTTCTGATTGGCTTTTTCACGCACCTCTGGAGCTTGATGCACGAAAGAACAATGCTCACGTATATTTACGAATTCTAAATATCGAGGGGGCAATCCTAATTCCGTTAAAATTGCATGAAAGACCGGTTGATGCGTCTTAGGTGTACATGCGGTAATTATAACTCTATTGAATTTAAATTCTTCGTGCTTTTCCTTGATTACGGCAGAACCACCTTCAGTACATAAAGAAAGGTACGGAAAGGCATAGATATTCTCTATTTTATTTATCTCGTCAACGATTTTAGGAATATCCAAAATCCCAGCAATGTTAATTCCTCAGTGGCAAACAAACACGCCTATTTTCATGTTTTCTTCTTTTATTTCATCATTGGTCTGTTTTCCAGACAAAGTTTTCACCTTTATTAAACAAAAACCTCCTTGGGTTAAAGTTCAATTATTCATTTTTTTAAAATGAATACAACTATAATAGTAAATTGTAATAGTGAATTATATTAAAGTTCAATCCTTCTCAAAAAAACCCATTTAATTTTTTAGAGTCATTACATTTATGTATGAATACCATAAAAATGAGACTTTCCAAAAAATATTATTTGAATATAATCCTTTTAAAAAAAAAAAAGGATTTCTTTTTATTAAAAATGAAAAAAATAAATCCCAATTCTATGATTAATGATTTAAAACTCCTTTTTCTTTAAAAATAGAAGGGAAAAAAAAAATTACTCATTTAAAAAATATAAATCTTTATTGTTGATGGTCTCTTTTGTAATTACTTTAATTTCCTCAAGTAATTCGAGATATTTATTAACAGTATTTATATGCATTTTAAGATCTAATGAAATCTTGGTCTTTGATACTCCAATATCATTTTCTGTTAAGAAATTAATAATTTGTTTACTAATCTCTTTTTCTTTAAGGTAATAAAATCTGAAATTTTCTGGCGTAATAGTGACATTAAAAAATGCATCATGGTTGTCAATCCTTGCTGTTTTAATGAATTCAAATTTGATGAGAATTTTTACATGCCAAAAAACAACATAATTGCTTAATTTTAAACTTTTCAAAATTTTATTGAAGATTGCTCCTGGATTTTCTTCAATGAAATGATATATTTGCCTTCTTTGTAGATTCTTTAAGACATCAGTTTTTAAAAGAACTGATCCTTCGACTACTAACTTCTTTTCTACAAGGGAGACTAAAATTTCTCTGATTCCTTTATTATTGATATTAATTGATGCTTTGGAAAATTTATCTTGGATATAAGGGATTAATTCTTCTATTTGAAATGGTCTATTTCTATTTGAATATTCTTTTATCACATCAAAAATCATTGTTTCCATATCTAGTAGATTTTCAGTCATTTCTTTAGTAGAACCCCCTCGCTATTATCATTTAAAAATCCCCATTTTGTTGTTCTGAATTTTTTAAATCTAACATTCCATCGATGATTTCATCTCTCTCTCTTGGTGTTAATGTAAGTAAATCCTTCACTAATTCTTTAAAATCCACATCAGGTAAATTTAATTGTTCCAATTTTTTCCATGTTTCATCTGATATTGTTGTTAATTTTATATTTTTAAATAGTTTTAATTTCTCCAAACCTTTTTCATCATTAAGAATCTTTAAAAGAAGGATTGTATCAACGAATCCCTTTGCGGCTTTCCCATTTCCAGGTAATCTTCCTGAAAGATCTTCAGACATCCATGTTCTCCTTAATAATTCTTCCCTTTTGTTCAGGTTGTTTTCTTTGAAATCCATACCATATCTAACGCTTTTTCCTTTTTTCAACACTTCTACTTTCTTTTTCTTCTTTTTTGAAGTAATGATGTAAGTTGTTGGGACTCCCACTACAATGGCACCAAGGATTATCATGATGAGAATATAATTTTCAAAAAAGAAAATCAAGATTGACCATTTATCCGATGGAATATCATCATCGGTTCCCGTACTAATATCTACATTTATTGTGAAATTTCTCAAATATGATTGGTATATTTTTCCATATGTATCATTTCCAAACACTTGAATCGAATGTAACCCATTGGAGGGCATTGGAATTGTCGTATTTCCAAAAATTGTCTTGTTTGCTTGTCCATCCAAGGAATATCCCATCCAATCTAAATTCGTATAATTATTAAAACTGAGTAATAATCCCTCTTTTAGATTATTTCC
>JAEOTJ010000340.1 GCA_016839905.1 Promethearchaeota archaeon
AAAAAATGAGGTATAAAACCCTTGAAAACGATCGTATTTACATTCAAACCGTTCTAAGCGACTATGAGTAAAAACTTAAATTTCATGATCACCTAAAAGGTGTTATACCCAAAATTTTTGGAATTATATTTTGGATAGTGAATCAGTTTTTCTACCTCCATACCACCTGTCGTTGATGCCCAGACTCACTCCAGTCTCTTGAAGGTCGTAATTTCTTAAATAGGTCTAGTCTCCCTAATGCCTTCAAACGATTATAAATTAATACCCACCCACAATCATTTTTATAATTACCAACTTCGCATTTTCCTCTAACCATTCCTCCACAAGGTCCGTTCATAAGACTCTTTGCACATGTTGTAATTGGACAAATTCCTCCAGTTTCATTTAATAAGCAATCGCCACATCCAGCGCAGCGCTGATAGAATCTACCAATTCGTTCTGTCATACCCATAAATTGAGTATCATTAGCTGTGAGTACGGGGATATTAGGGTACTTTTTTGAAAGTACTGCTATTATTGATTGAACCCCTAATCCGCAAGCTAAAGTAAGAATTACATCAGATTCCTGAACTAAATTATCTATTTTTCTTAGATCCTTTCGCATTACACGATTATCACATACATCTTCAGAAACTAAAGCACTAATAACATCAAATCCATTTGCTTGCAATATCTTCTGCCATTCCTTGGCACCTTCTGTTCCTCCAGTTTGACAAAGAGCAGCACAAGTACCACAAGAAATAATAATAACCTTTTTAAATCCCTCTAAAGCGTTAAGAACATCATTCACAGGTTTTTTTGTAGTAATAACAACCATTTTTTTACCTCAACTTTATATTTTCTCCCTTCTTTATAATTTTATTTTAAATTAAATTCATTATTTTTTTTAAAAAATTCTTAGAAATTTTGATTTTTAATCTTTTTTTTATTCAATTTCATATATTCAGAACTTGGAAAATCCTTATTAATGATATGCTCCCTTAAAGAATTAATATATGTTTTCCCAGCAGCAAGATGAATAGGTATTACAAAATCAAGAATTGGTTCTATCAAGAAATTTAATTTAAAATTAGTTATATTTTGGTCTTTTCTAAGGAAATTCACAATTTTATTAATTATAGTTAAAGTTGGCGCAACTATAAAGCAGAATATGTTGTATTCACCTGTAATTTTAAAAGCATAACTAACAAATGGACATTCTTTAATTTTTTTAATGATTTCTTCAACTTCTTTTGTAGAGATAAAAAGAATTGCAACTTTCAAGTCCACATCCATTAAACTAATGCCTACTTGTTTAGACAATAATCTATTTCTTTTAAGCTTTATAATTCGTGCTCCTACAGCTGGTTGGCTCCTCTCTATAGCTTTAGCTATTTTTAAATGACTTATTTCAGGATTTAGCTCAATCATATCAATAATTTTTCCGTCGATCTCGTCAATTCCTAGTAAATCCTTAAAAGTTTTAGTTTTTACGACCATTTTATATCTTACACCTATTAATTTAATTTGAAAATTTAATTCTATTCATTATTTTAATAAAAATCGTTATTAATTTACCCTTTTTTAATTTTCAATGAAAATTATCAGAATTATAAATTTTTATATCATATTCTTCAAAGCCCATTGATTTAATGAAATTATAAGAGGCATTATTCTCAACATATACTTCACACACCCCTAAACCAACTATTACTCCATATTGTTTATTTGGTCCTTCAAAATCTAAAATAACAAATCCCACATAGGTGATATGAACTTTCCATTTTTAATTAATGCAGGTTTTTAATTAAATTATGAAATTTTTCCAGGATTAAAGATAAATTGAATTTATATCCATATTATTATTTATGTATGTCCGGTGAAAGTGGCTTGTTGAATTCATTAAATCTATCAAATTTTAGTCCCCTTCTCTGCGTTTTTTATGTAAAATCTTTGCATCCAGATCTTTACAAATATTATATGAGTGTAGTGTAGCTGCTATTCTTTCCTTAAGATTTTCAGCATCTCTTATTATATTTGAGATCTCATTAGTATTATGGTTTTTGTTTTCTAACATTTCCTCATCACCTCACTTTTTTTTTATAATAGATTGAATATTCTTCATTTCGACACTTTTGGGAAATCATCTATTTAAAAACATTTCTCCACAATAATAATAACAAATTGCATATTTAAATGTTTCGGATATTGTTCGGAAAATCGACCCATAAACGAATACAGTTTGGATTTAGGATATGAAAATAAAATATATAATAAAAAAAAAAATTAATAGTTATAAATTAAGGGTGAAAAAGTTGTAATATAAAGTTTTTAATAAAAAATATTTCTCTAATATCTCATCCTAAGAGACAAAATGAATCATAGAAAAATTATCCTTTGATTATTTTAAAAGAGAAATGAGATCCTTGAATACTTTATCATTAAGATTATTTAGTAGAAAATGATTTATTTTTATAAAAAAAAAAATTTCATTTAATTATTTATCAAAAAAAGAATAATATTTGTATTTTTTAGGAAATACCAATTCTAATTCTATATTCTAATAATATTAAAGATAAGTTTCGGTTTTCCAAGGTCTATAACGAACTAAATTCGGAAGACTTAAATACTATTGTTAATATTTATTATTTGTTGAATTATTGGATGATAATTTAAAAATTAAGGTGATAAATTCGTATATTCCTAAATTAAATGAGGAAAAACAAAAAGAGAGTATTAAAAAGTACCTTGATTATTGCAAAAAAGATAAACTTCTTTATAACAATATATTTCTATGTGATTGTAATTATATCATAAAATATCCTTTAAATGATAATGGAAATCTACAAGAAGATATAAAAATTAAAAGATTTAACTTAGTAAATCATATCTACTTAGGTTCTTATTAATTCATTTAATGAAGGCATTATATGAATTTACTATTTAAAAAAAAAGAATATGAGTAAAAAAAAAATGGAATTTTGTCCAATCTGCCAAAATCTCTTGTTTCCAAGAGGTAATAAATTATATTGCAATGCCTGTGATTATGAGAGAGCTCTCAGCGATAAAGATTTTAATACATACAAATTGATAAAAATAATAAATCATAGTGAAAAAGATCTTTCACCAATCATTATAAAAGAACCATTCCATATAGATAATATTTTCATTCAGGATGGAAAAGTTTATGATGGTGTTTTTATTTAATGATTATTTTATTGGGGTAAGCTTACTGAAGAAGAAATAACAATCTCATTATCCTATAAATGTCCATATGGAGACACGATATAATTCTTATTAAAAATAAAAGATAGCATAATAGAAAGAGTCAATTTTATCAAGGATGTTTTTTTTTTAACTCAACTTCGAAAGTTGGAAAAAAAAATGTTAGAAATTATTAAACATTTTCTATAAGTATTTTCGTTTCTTATAGCTATAATCTATTATCATTCAAATTAAATACTAATTCTTTTTGTAT
>JAEOTJ010000341.1 GCA_016839905.1 Promethearchaeota archaeon
ATGCTCTACCTGTGGTTTTAAAAATAATGCTTTAGAATTAAAAGATAGAAAATGGTCCTGTCCTCAATGTAGTACTCATCACGATAGAGATGTAAATGCTTCAATCAATCTTAAAAACGAGGGAATTGGAATATTAAAAGAAAATAACATCACGATCATTAATTCAATTAATGATAATACCGTAGGAACAACGGGAATTCACGCCTTTGGAGATTGTATAAGACTTTATTCAGTTAAGGCTACGATTGATGAATTAGGAATCAATAGCCTTTAGGCTATGGTAGTTCAAAAATTTAAAGTAATTCTTCTTTATTTTCAAAATTAATTTTATCAAGTTTGGTTATTATCTTTAAGCTCTTTTCAAGGTTTAATGGATTTGTAAAAGTAATTGTTAAAAAGAAAGATATTGTTCCTTGTTTCTCTATAGAAAAAACATATTTTTTTCTTAAATCTTGATGTAAATCTTTAGATTTTTTTTGTTCCTCAACCGAGATCTGATTAATTCTGTTCTTTGGCTTCCATGTTAAGTTGTAAGTAAAATTTTGGAAAACAATTTCACTATCATTTTTAATATCAACCACTAATTCAAGGGACTTATTTTCAATTTCATAACTAAATTTAACTTTAATTGATTTATTGTAAATATATTCTATTAAAGAATCATCAATTAACTTTTGAAAATTTACAACTTCCTTTTGTATAATTTCATCTTCAGTAAAAACCTTGATATCTTGTATTAAATGGCTTAATGATTTCACTTTAGAATCTTTATTACTCAAAAGACCAAACATTAAACATAAGAATGCATCCTTTTTTGAATCCTTATTCATTTCTAAGGTTTTTTGAAAATGGTCATAATGAAAAATCAAGTAATTTATTTTCGAGCAAGGTTTAAATAAGTCATTATTATTCCCTTCTAAAAATAAATCACATAGCTCATAAAAGAGATTTGCGAATTCTATATAGCTGAATCGTATTTTATATTCTTTTAATACTTTCAAGCAGCCAAAAACATTAGAAAATAAAACATTAATTTCTTTAGTGGTGTAAATCTTAGTATTCTTCTTTAAAACTTCTAAGACTTTATCAGAAAAATAATATTTATTACCATCTTGGAAATTTAAAAAACTAATGGTTGTTTTTTCCATTATGTTCTTTATGTAATCATTTTTCTCATTTCTAAGATAGAAGTTAGCAAAAAAGATAGCCAAATCGTACCAATACACTTCTTCCCCTTCAATATCTTGAAAAAGTACAATTAAATCTCTTAAGTACAAGAATAATATTTCTCGGACAATAATTACTTCAAAGATGTCTTTTTTGTAGACTTTAGGAGTGATAACTAACTTATCTTGATTTTTAGTCTTAGCACATCCAAACATTCTGCCCATTCTGAGACTCAAATCTTTATGAGCGATTATGGTATAAGGAACCTTAAAATTGAATCCAAATAACCGATTTAACCTTTTTAAAGTTTTTTCAAATTCACTTTTATAGTGGAGAGTAATATCATCAATAGTAAGCTTTGGTTTTTCTTTTGGTAAATAATATTCTAGCATTGTAGATTTTATTAGATCTTTTAGAACTTTAGGATTTTTATTAATATTCTCTCCTCCAAGAAGTTGTCCATTTTTAGCAAAGGAATAAACCCTAAAATGTTCGCTATATTCTGCAATAATAATGAAATGCGTGCTTCCTACTTGTTTTATATTAAGATTGGGCAACATACCCCTTTTAAGAATACTTTTACTCTTCACTCTTAAGACTCTCAAGGTTAATGGCTTTTTTTCAGCATATTCCCTTCTTGCAAATTTCACGATGTTCTTTAAGACATCTCTAAAGCTCATTTTAAATTTCCTAAAATATAATAATAATAATAAGTACATCTAATTATTAGGATTTATAGGAAGTGAATTATTATTGGATTAAAGGATTTAAAACAACTCTTTCATAGACATTATAGGATTTTTTTAATACTCGTAATTTGGCTCATCACTGGTTATACTTTTCTCTATTTTAATTTAGAATTAACAATCCCTTCTACTCAATTAGTTATTGATGGAACCATAATTTTCATCCCACTTTTAGCGGTTTGCTTGTCGTTATTTCTATCATCTTTGATATTTCGTGCAAATTTAGTAAAACCAACCAAAGGAACTTTAATAAAGTTTCTTTTATTCTTAGGAGTGCTTATAATTGTTTTTACGATGATTGGCTTGTATATTCTAATTGAGACAGCTTATATCTTATTTATTTTTTCAATCTTTTCTTATATATTGATAACATCCATATTTGCAATGCTTTTTTGTTATGAAAAAGGAGTCGCATTAGATAATTCAATGCTAAAATTACCCCGAATAATTAATATCTTTTTGAGATGGTTATTATTCATTGGAGGTACTTTTGTGTCGATATGGATATTGATTTATGTGATAAATATAGGTGGAGGTACTGGAGATCTTTCTTCAAATATAGATTCTGAAGAGCTATCTTTTATAATTGATTGGTTACCGAATATACTCATCATTATCATTATTGGATTTGCAATTCTCGCGATTTTAATTTCTTTTCGAGGGAAATTAAATGCATGGCTCGGTTTTTTCTATTTATACTTAGCAATTTATGCATCTTATTTATTTATTGATATTTTTCAAAGTGTTGGAAGTGGAGGCACTGAATTCAGTGTTATGACATATTTAATTCTGATTTATAGTTTTGAAATAATTATTTTACTCATCTCCATTGGGGGATTAATTGGAAGAAAAGCAAGAAAAATTAAAGAGAAAGTGGAAATCGTTAAAGTTGATGCAATAATAATCTGGTTAATATTTTCGAAAGCAGCCTATGAATTTGCAGATGTAATTCTTGAAACTACTGCTACTTTTGGACTCCAAGTAAGCATTTTAAAGAGTCTTGGATTATTCCTTCTATTTATTCCTTTAGTAATAATCATAATAATAAAGGGAATCAAAAATTACACGAAGAAAAAAACAAAAATTAGATTAAGTAAAAGTTTTGCAATTCATACTACTCAATAATAGGAGATATGAAATATATAATGCAATAATAGAAATAGAGGATTGTTTTAAAAATAATCATTCAAATTATATAATTTCATAATGAAGAAGTGAAGAATATTTTGTTAAATCTTCATTTAATAATTTAAAATGAGTCATGAATGCATCAAAAGAGATCTGCTGCTCTTTATATCTTTTGGAAATCGTTTCCATTATATAGAATGGTGTAAATTTGATAAATCTAAAATCTGAGAAAATATAAACCTTACCTTTGGCTTCATATATGATATTTTTTATTAATAAATCATCAAAAATTTCCTCCCTATTATTTAAGATATTAATACAGTTATTAACTGATAGATTCTTTTTTCTCAATGTTTTTAATAGAGTATATACATCTTTATCCATTAATAAAGTAATTAATGCTTTATTTTCAATTTCTATACTTGAATCATAATTAACATAAAAAGCAATTAATTTTGCTTTATAATCTTCAATAATTTCTTTATCAATCTTAACTTTTAAAATGGGAGGATTATTAGGTGGAACCCTCATGCAAGAAAGATCCTTCAGTAAAAAATAGCACTCACTTATTCCAGGAATATTTCTTTTCTCAATTAATCTTTCACGAATAAAGGATATTAATAATAAATCAATATTAATTGTTGAAAATCCATATTCTTCCCTTAAAATTCTTGTTAATTCAACTTTGGAAATGACTCCTTCTTGTAAAATTCTTAGAATTGTGTATTTTATTTTATCATTGAAAAAATTTAATAAATTTTCTTCAAATCCTAATTTTGTATAATTTTTTATGGTATTATATGCTTCAGAGATTGCACGAGGAAATTTATTCGTATTGATTAACTCTATTAAATTCTTACTTATTAATGCAATTGTGTCTGGAAAATCCCGAATTATTCCCTCAACCTTTCCTTTTGAAGATTTATAGACCATCACTAAGAAATAAATCTCACTTTCAAATTCCTGAATGACAGAAATATAACGTAGGTTTTCTTCTTTATTGTAGAGCTCAATAAACGGGTTTTCTTTATTTAACTCGTGAATTGCCCAAATTTTCAAGAATAAATCTTTTGAGGGAAAATTTTCTTTTGGAGGATATTGAATTATTGGTTCAGGACCAGTTGATTTATTCCAATGAACAACTATTATTCTTTCCATATCATTATTTATCTGAATATTTTTTTAATTATCTGCAATAAAATATGTTAATTCATATCTTAAATATATTATAAAATGTAATTTGAAAATTAAGATTTTAGTTAAAATAAAAGAAACAGGATTAATTAAAATAATTCAGGAAACTTACCTTCAATACCTTCTAAAGTCTTAGCTAAAATATTTATCAAGTATTCATCTTCTAACGTATTTATATTCACTATTAAATTATCCAATATTTGATTTGCTAATTTTTTATCAACTTCAGAACAATTTTCCTTTTTATCTTTAAAAAGCAGTTCAAATTCTCTCTCTAACCATTGTAGTTCTTCTTTCTTAGAGGCTATTAAAATTTTGTTATAATCTGCATTTATATTCATTTAAAAACCCCAAACTGAATTAATCCTGTTATGATCTATATTAAAATTCAATTATAAAAATCTTGGTTTTCATTGAAATTTATTATCAATAGCACGAACTATGAAAAATGGAGGTAAAAAAAATTATTTTAGGGATCTAATTATCTTAAATTATATCTTGTTATGATTTTTGAAAGCCTAATAATGGACTGCGTATTCTCTGTGCTGATTGCTTGTTTTAATTGTTGGTAATAATTATTCAGACTTAGATTATTCATTTTTTCAATATAAATTGTTTTAATATCTTTAGTTTCCATATATTAATAATTCCAATAATCAATAAAAAAAGAAAATAATATTCATATAATATTTTATTAAAAATTAATAAATCATCGGAATAAATATGAAAAATAGTTATGAAATTAATCTTTGTGGTTTGATATCGTCCTTTTTTCCTTGTATTTAGGATTTGCATTAATTAATATGATTGAAACAACGATTAAACACAGAGAAATATATAATGCAATCGTAGGTTCTTCTGATAAAATAAAATAGGCCAGAAACATTACGAAAATTGGTTTTAAAAATGCTAATGAAAAGCCCTTAGATACCTCTAATCGTATAATTCCTTCAAATAATAAAAAAATACCAATTCCTGTGCAAATAATTCCCATAAAAGCAATCCAAAACCAGGATTCAACATCATAATTTAAAAATCCATCCCTTTCTGGTGTGAATAGTAAGATTACGAGAATGGGAATACTGGCAAACAAACTAGATATTGTAGCAAACTTTAAAGGTGCATTAGATAAGTCTTTTTCATTTAATTGTATTTTTTTTCCAATTACTGAATAGAGCCCCCAAATAATGGAACCTATCAATACTAATACGTTCCCAAATAAATATTTAGATGAAAAAAATCCTAAGAGATTGAAATTTGTCATTAAAATCAAAACTCCTAAAAATCCTATCATAATCCCAAGAAACTTTATTTTTATGTTATTACGTTCATTTAAAATAAAAAACGAGTATATCATTATCCAAATTGGGTAAGTCGTATATATTATAGCCGCTATATTGGCTTGTGTATGTGTGACTCCAATAAAATAAATCACATTTGAAATTCCAAGGGCAAAACAACTGGAGATTAATAATAGATGCCAATTATTCTTTATCATCTCCTTAATCCCCGAAAGATCGTTTTTAATAATTAAAATAAATAATAAAAACAAGCCTCCGATAAAAAATCTAAAAAAAGAAAGAGATAATGCACCTACAGAGCCACGAAGTAATATAACAATAATCTCACTGAAAGACCATGTAAAAACAGCAATTAATAGGATAAAATATCCTTGAACAGACGAATCACTAGTATTTTTGTTAGAATCCATTGTTATCCTAAGTTATATAAAAAAATAATTTTATTTTAAATGAAATATCTTTACATTTATATCTTGCTCCTTTTTATCCAGCGTAAAAAATTCTTGTATTGCTTTATTAAATTTCCAGTAATTCTCTGATGGAATTATTAGTCCTAAATTTTCAAGAGGATCTATAATAGAATTTTTATCATATTCCTGAAGAAATATCACATAATATCCATATTTCTCTCCTAAATCGTAAGTATAAAGAATAGGGAGAATTTCCAAGCTAACAAGAACGATATCCTTATTTCTTTTTAAATTCTGTTTATGTAATTTTGAAAAATCAATGTTGAATACATTAATAGATTTTTGAATCCAACGTTTATTTGTTAAAATATACACGTTTTCATAATTTTTTAATTCTTCTGGACTCAACTCAAACTTCTTTAATACTTTTTTATAATCATTTATCGATAATATTAAAAATAATAAAATGAAAGATAATAAGAGAGCAATTGGCATTATAATTTCAGGTACCATTTTTATAAAAATGCCAGAGATAACATAAAAAAGCTCTAAAATAGTGATAAAGAAAGTTAATATTAGACCAGTTTTAACATTCTTCCTTGGTTTAGAGAGAGGATCTTCTTTTTTACTGAATTTCCATAAAATCTCTTCATTATTTTGTAATAAACCATTTATTTCTTCCATATCTATATCACTATATATTAAAAAAAAAATATTATCTCTTTATATATTTTTTATATATTATAAATTACTTGACTTTACATGTTATAATTATTAATTTAGTTTAAACCTTTTTTTGATGTAACTTATTTAAAAAGCATTATAAAGAAATAGATCAAATTCTACCTACCTTAAAAAAAAACAAAAAATATCGCTCTAAATTAAATTTTGAAAATAAATGTTCTTGTATTTTGGTTAAAAATCTTAAATATAATCTATGTCGTTCTATTCCATATTAAGAGAAGTCAAAAAAAGAGATGCTTTTAATAAAATTTTATTTGATTTCAGAATAAATACAATTGAAATAAAAATGATTATATTATCATTTTAAGTCAAGAAATTAAGACTTTTATGTATTAAAGATAAATATTTATTAATAAAAAATTTATAAAGTATAAATTAGAAAATGAAGTGAGAAATTATGTCAAAAAGAGAATTAGCATGGTATGAAGATCCTTCTTTAAAACCTTTATTTCTTAAAGCAGCTTCTAATGCAATGAGAAACTACCATGGACCCATTATTTCACCACAAATAACATTTACGGGTATGAATAGTTTAATTGATTTTTCTACTCATTTAGGGGCATTTTTATCAAAAGAAGAAAAAAGGATTTTGATTGTGGTTGATAAGGGTTTGAGAAAATTTGGTGAACAAGTTGCTAATTTATTATTATCAAATAAAAGAATCGAATCAAAAATTTTTGATAATGTTTTACCTGAAGTACCTAAATATACGATTATGGAAGCAGTGGAAATATGCAATGAATTTGACCCAAAAGCGTTAATAGCAATCGGAGGAGGTTCAGCAATAGATTCAGCAAAAATTATATTTTTATTTTATGAGCAGCCTAAGGTTAACCTTAATGATTTAATTGTCCCTTCTTACTTAGGACTTAGAAAAAAGATAAGGTCATTTGTGGCGATACCTACAACAAGCGGTACAGGAGCAGAAACTACTTTTATTGCGGTAGTAAATGATACGGATAGGAATCCTCCAAAAAAAACTGAAGTAGTTCTATATGAACTTTGCCCTGATGTTGTTGTATTAAATACTGAATTTGTTAAAACAATGCCAACATACTTAACAATGGCAACTGGAATGGATGCTCTTGCACATTCTGTTGGTACTTATGTATTAACAATGAGTACTGAATATGCAGATATGCACATGTTAAAAGCAATCCAAATGATTTTAGATTATTTACCTCGATCAATAAAAAGAGGAAATGATATGGAAGCCAGAGCAAAAATGCAATTAGCTGCCTATATATCGGGGGTTGGATTTGGAAATGTTTCTGGAGGTATTGAACATGGTTTAGGCCATTCTTTTGGGGCCTTATTTCATGTAGATCATGGTGTTTCTGTAGGAATATTTCTTTGTATATCTGTTGCATATCAATCTAAAGTAACAAACCGTTTTTTAGATTTAGCCAAGGTTTTTAAGGTTAAAAGGAGTGGAAGGGAACGAGATGAAATTCTAATTGAATTATTGAAGAAAATCCAAGAATTTTTGAAAAAGGTTGGATGTCCTTTATCCATTAAAGAAATTGAGAAAAAAAAGATATCTCAAGAGGAATATCTTTCTAAAATAGATGATTTAGTGAAGTATGCATTTAATGACTTTACAACATTATCATCAACAAGAAAGTTGGATCACATTCAAATTCGGAAAATATATGAAATTGCTTATGAAAATAAAATAGAAGATATAATGAGTTTATACTATATGTGAGAGGTGAGAAAATTGGAACAATTATTTGGATATAATGGTAAGATAGCTTATGTAGATTTAAGCTCTTTAAAAGTTGAAGTTAAAGATTTGGATCCAAAAATCGTTGGGGAATACCTGGGTGGTGTTGGATTATCTGCAAAAATTACATATGATTTACTATCTGATGCAGATTATGAAACCTTAAGGCACGACCCATTTTCAAGTGTTAATCCACTCATTTTTGCGACAGGTCCTTTAACAGGAACAGTCACACCTTCAAGTAGCAGATATTCCGTTACTGGTATATCTCCTTTAACAGGGATATGGGGCGAATCCACTTCTGGTGGTTTTTTTCCAATAGCTTTAAGGAAAAGTGGATTTGATGCCATTGTGATAACAGGACAGGCTCCATCTCCCAAATACATCGTGGTTCGCGAAGGAAAAATTATATTTGCCGAAGCTGATAAACTCTGGGGTAAAAATACGCGGGAAACTATAGGATCAATTAGAAATGAACTTAATGATGATAACATCCGCATAGCATGCATCGGAAAAGGAGGAGAATATTTGGTAAAATATGCTGCAATTATGAATGATGAGGGAAGAGCGGCAGGAAGATGTGGCCTAGGTGCAATTATGGGCAAAAAGTTATTAAAAGCAATTGCTGTGAAAGGGGGTCAAAAAATAGAATATGCTGATAGAGATGTTTTTATTGATGCAGGAAAGCGATTACTTCCAAGTGTAATAAACACTATGCCATCAAGATTTATTAGGAATCATGGGACTTTATGTTATACAGATATGGGAATGGTTCTCGGAGATACTCCGGCATATTATTTCACGAGTACAGAATTTATTGCTGAAGGTTTAACTGGAAAAAAATTAAAAGAGCAATATCCTGTAATTAATTATTCGTGTGCTGGTTGTCAAATTGGATGTGGAAGAACAACTATTACTGAAATGGATGGTGAAGAAATAGAAATCGATGGTCCAGAATATGAGACAACAGCAGCATTTGGACCCATGTGTGGAATTTTAAATTTTAAACCAATTCTGAAAGCGAATCATATGTGTAATCTTGCTGGATTAGATACCATTTCAAGTGGTGTTTGTATATCATTTTTACTCTATTTAAATGAATTTAAGGTGGCAATAAATCAAATCTCTTCTTATTTATCAGAAATTAAAATAGAAGAACTTAAATGGGGTAATGCAGATGTAGTAGTGAAATTATTGGACCAAATAATTCACAGACGAGGTATTGGAAAACTTTTAGGTGAAGGAGTAAGAATTATGGCAGAAAAATTAGGAGTAGATCCAGATTTAGCAGCCCATGTCAAAGGATTAGAAATTCCCATGCATGATGCTAGGGCGTATCATGGACAAGCATTAACATACATGACCGGCAGTATAGGAGCATCTCATTGTAAGGGTGATTTCTATCAGATTGATGGTAAAACTGCTTCTTTTCGCAAAGTTATTAAAGGTGATCGTTTTAATATAGATGGAAGAGAAGCAAGTGTAAAATTTCTCCAAGAAATCGCAAATATATTCGATTCTGCGGTAATATGCCATATGCCTCATTTAGGCTTACCTGTAATTGGGAGGCTTATAATGTCCTCTACTGGAATCCCTTCAATAGGAAATATGAGAAAGCTTTTATTAGTAGGAGAACGATGCTTTAATATAAAACGTTTAATTTCTTGTAAATTAGGGCTTACAAGAGAGGACGATAAACTTCCAAAGATTGCTTCTAAAACATTAGAGACGGGAGGTTCTGCAATGCAAAAACTTGAATTAGAACAGAATCTAAAGAAATATTATGAATTTAGGAAATGGGACTGGGAAACAGGCTGGCCTACTGAGGAAAAATTAAGAGAACTAGGTATTTTATAAAATCTAATGTCCTTATTTTTGCTTTATTTTTTTATTTTTAGCTTTTTCTTTTTTAATTTTTAACATTTCATCAAACTTTTCGTCTAAAGCCTTGTTAAATTGAGGAAGCGTTTCCTTATTAATAATCAGTTCATCCTCCTCAATATTAAAGTTAAATTTCTCTGACCAATCTTTTAGGATAATTTTAAATGATTCTGGTTGCATTAAAATAGATTTTCGTACAAGATATACTTTAATTCTTTGATTTTCTTTCATTAATTGCTTAACTTTATTTAAATAATTACCACTCATCCTATTTTTCTCATAACGTTTGCTAATTAAGAAATAAAGGATAAATATGATAACAAGTACTCCTAAAATTATGATTAAAATTTGATTGAATTGACGAGAGTATTGTTCTATATCTGCAAGTGGAATATCCGAAAGCTTAATTGGCTCCCCGGGTTCATGTTTAATTAACATCCACCCCAAGAATGAATATATAAAAGCCCGAGGTATGGATCCTAAAAACGTGCCAATCGCATAAGTCTTAGTGTCCATATCTACTAATCCTGAAACGTAGGAGATGGGATCAAATGCCATAAATGGAACTGCTCTAGCAATAAGAATAGCAACCATTCCATGCTTCTCTATAAAATCATCTGCCATTTCTAATGCACTTTCACCAATGAATTTCTCAGCTAAAGGACGACCTCCTTTTCTACTAATATACATACAAAGCATACCAGCAGCCATAGACCCTGCAATACCTAGAATACCTCCCCAGAACCAACCCCAAATCATACCTGTTGCTAATAATACAATTTCTGAGGGAAGAGGAACAATTAATCCTTGTAATGCCATCACTATCAGAAATAACAAAATCCCAATAAAACCTAATAAAATAATGGGATTGACGAACCAATCAATCACCAATATAAAAAGAAAGGTTTCATCAATAAAAAGCATGTAATACAATAGTAAAACTGAAATAACCACTAAAAAGATGAATAATATTATGTATAATAATGTTTTAGTGTCATAATGCGAAAAATCAAATAAATTTTTGATATATTTCTTTAATTTTACTGTGAATGTTTCCTTATTTTCTGGTTGTAATTCGTTTTGTGACATTCTTCATCATTATTTTAAAAAAAATTAATTAGTAAAAAGTATTTTTTAATAAAAAGTATTTTTTTCTTGAAATATTAAATTATAATGATTTAGTAAATAGCATTAATAAGACTCAAATGAAATTTAAAGAATCTCTTACTTTTAAATTATTAATATTAGTAATTATCATATGGATAATCCTAGCTATCATATTTGGATATGCAGATCTATACATTTCTATTGCTCTTAATGTGGATGAATTTAAAGAAATAGGAGAATTTGGAGAAATGTATGGGGATATTCCAGGGTATGGTCTTATCGCAGTAGCTATAGTGATTCTTACCGCAAGCCATTCAAAAGAGTTTAAAATTAAGAGAATCTCTGCTTATGTAGGTATATTCATTGGATTTTTTATATTTCTACTTGGAATGCTTTTTACATCACTAAAAACCATCGTTTTTGGATTAGGCATAAGTATTTCATTAATATTATTTTTCATTTTCTTTATCGATAAGGATTGGAGCAATTATAGGAGAATTGCACTTACGATAGTGCTATTATCTTTATTATGCCCTCTTCTTTTTGTGCAATTTACAAAAGTATTTACTGGAAGAGTTAGATTTATGGATTTATCTCCACCTGACTATTCTGGTTATACCCCTTGGTTTTTACCACCTGGATTAGAGAATGTTCTAAAAAGGAATAGATCTTTTCCTTCAGGACATGCTGCAATGAGCTTTATTTTCTTACCCCTATTGATTACAGTAAGAGATAAGAAATGGAATAATCCTAAAAAAATACTACTTTGGATGCTTGTCATTGGCTGGGGTTGTTTTATAGCTGTCTCTAGAGTTATTCATGGAGCCCATTTTGCTTCGGATGTATTGTTTTCAGCAGGATTTGCACTGGTTTCTACAATTTTTCTTTATTGGTTAATATGGTACAAATATGCAGAAAAAATATGAATAAGTAAATTAAATTTCTTTTTAAAATAAAAAAAAAAGTAAATATAATTAATTTAGATTAAGATTTACGTTTTTCTATTTTTTTTAAATCTAAATAATTTTCAAAAAATATATTACAATAATTAACAAGACTACTTTCTAAATTTCCCTTCAAATCTTTATCACTTTTTTGGGAAATCAATTCATTCTTTAATGGAATCATTTTTCTTCATGTATTAATTTATTGTTTCTTGAATAGAATTAAGATTAAAACTATAAAAAGTAAAATAATATATATATATCATTTTAAAATTAAATCTAATAGTTCATTATGATGGGTAATCAATGGAAAAAGATTTTAAATTAAAGGTATTAGAATATTTAGGTTTCGTTATATGGATGTTTTTCAATGGCATATTGGTAGTGGTAGGATTTGTGAATAATTCAATATTACTTTTTCTTTTTGGATTGTTTGCAATGATTTTAGGGGCCATGCTTGAATCATATGCAGAAGTAAAGCGCGAGTATGAAAAACGTAGGTTAAGAAAAGAGACATAGGAATTAAAAAAAATAATAAAAAATAATAAAAATGAGTTTTCGGCTAAAAAATGAAAGAAATATTTAAAAATGTATATCATATAGGAGATTCAGGTTGTTCAGTTTTTCTTATTGACACTAAAAGCGCAGATGGACTTGTTTTAATTGATTGTGGCCTGAGCATAGAGATGATTAAAAAAATAAGTAAAGTAGGACTGAATCCATTAGATATTAAATATTGTATTCTAACTCATTCTCATATAGATCATATAGCCGCATGTAAAGAATTAAAAAATTATAATAAAAAAGTTAAATTTTATGCCCACGATTTAGATGCTGATGCTATTGAACAAGAAGGGCATAATAGTAAAACTGCAGCTCCTTGGTATAATATTAAATATAAACCAGTTAAATTAGAGACGAGATTCACTAAAGATATCCAAATATTAAAATTTGGTAGATATGAATTTCAATGCATTCACACTCCAGGACACACTCCAGGATCAATATCTGTTTTAGTAGAAATAGATAATACAAAAATACTCTTCGGCCAAGATATTCATGGTCCTTTTATGAAGAGTTTTGGTTCAAACTTGAATGATTATCAAAAGTCTATGCAAAAATTGTTAGAACTTAATGCGGATATCTTATGTGAAGGACATTTTGGAATATTTCAACCTTCAGATAAAGTTCAAGACTATATAAAAGGTTATATGGAAACAAATAGACCTTAATTAAATTTTAATATTATTTCATATTAAATTCAAAAGAGAATAGTAATAAATTGTAAGAAAATTAGTGAAATAAATTGAAAAGATATAAAGTTGGAGATTTAATTGGTCAACAATATAAAATAGAACGTATTTTGGGAGGTGAAGGCGAAAGTGGGAGGGGTACTGTCTTTATATGTTCTGAAGATCATAACATTCACGCCTTAAAAACATTACAGAATCAATTTCTTTCTTCAGAAGAGATGGTTAATGCCTTTAAAAGAGAGGCATTAGCTTGGGTTCATTTAGAAAAACATCCATATATCGTTCGAGCAAATTATGTTATTAATATTGATGATCGCCCATTTATTGTGCTTGATTATGTTGCTCCTGATCGTAAAGGTAGAAATACTTTAACACATTTTTTAGAGGAACCATTGTCTATGAAAAGAGCCTTAAAATGGAGCATACAAATTTGTTATGCAATGGAATATGGTGAATCTCGGGGAATTTCACCTCATAGAGATATTAAACCTGATAATATAATGATTACACAAGAAGAAAATGTGAAGATTACAGATTATGGTTTAGCTGTTTTTTTTGATGAAGGCGATATTGTTGGAGACTGGAAAGATATGGCTGAAACGGGAGAAATTGGGCTAACATTTCTCCGTATATCTAAAGGTGAAGTAGTTGGAGGTACAGTTCCTTGGATGGCGTCTGAACAATTTGAAGGTAAAGCAGATATTAGAAGTGATATTTACAGTTTTGGAATAGTATTATATCAAATGGCGAATAATGGAGAGCTTCCTTACATACTTTCAAGTATTGAAGATTTTTATTTTGCACATAAGAAACAACCTCTGCCAAAATTAGATTCTAAATTATATCCTATTATTGAAAAATGCTGTCAAAAGAATCCCGATGATAGATATCAAAATTTTAAAGAATTAAGATTAGAAATGGAAGAGTTATATATTAATGATGTTGGAGAAATGCCTCCTATCCCGCCAAAAGAAAAAATGTTCCAAGCTTGGGAACATAATAATAAAGGTGTATCATATACAGAACTTGGATTTATCGATTATGCTAAAGAAGAATTTAAAAAAGTCTTATCTTTAAACCCTCAAAGTGAAAATGCTCACAATAATTTAGGATTCATTTACAAAAAAGAGGGAAAATTAGATAAGGCAATTAAATTATTTAAAGAAGCTTTGACAATAAAACCAGATTTTATGAATGCTCATCATAATTTAGCAAAAGTACTCGTAGAAAAGAAACTACTTAATGAAGCGGCTGATGAATATAGGACAATTTTACGCATGAGACCTAATTTAATAATAGGTCATTATAATCTGGCAAAAGCCTTAGAAGCAATTGAAGATTATAATAATGCTATATATTATTATCAAAATTTTATTGATTTCTGCCCTCCAAAAGATGCTCGCCTTAAAAAAAAAGCTAAGATAGCTCGAGGGAAAATTAAAATTTTTAAAAAAAAAACCAAATAGATTAATAGGGTAAGTATTTTTAATCAATAATTTTATCTTATTTATTTACTTGAAAAAAATTAGATAGATATAAATAATTATAGTTGAAAAATGATAATTGAGGATTGGCATACGCATTCAAAACTTTGTCATCATGCCATTGGCTCAATAGAAGATTATATAAAAAAAGCAATCAACTTTAATTTGAGAACTATTGGTATTTGCGATCATTTTCCTTATGAATTCTTAAAAAAGATCGATAGAATTCCATATGGAGATTATGCCATGACATTAGAGGAGATTGAAAGTTATTTATCAACTGTGGAAGCTCTTGGAGAAAAGTACAAGGAGAAAATAAATGTAAGAATAGCATTTGAAATTGATTTTTTTGAAGATCAGGAAAAAGCATTAAAAGTTCATTTAAGAAAAATTAACGATCGCTTGGATTACATTTTAGGATCTATCCATATATTAGATTTTAAAGATGGAAGGGGTTCATGGGGATTTGATGATGGAAGATTTCTTGATGATTATAACTATTACGGACCAGATAAAGTTTACACAAAATATTACATTACACAACAAAAAATGCTTAGATCTAAAGATTTTGATTTAGATATCCTTGGTCATTTTGATTTGCCTAAAAAATTTAATCATTTCCCTAACAATAAGGAAGACGTTTTTAATGAAGCTATGAAAACTTTAGAACTCATAAAAAAAAGAAACTTAGTTATGGAAATTAATACAGGCGGTCTCAGAAAAGATGTTAAAGAACAATATCCGAGCATGGAAATTATTAAAGTAATGCTTGAGATGGATATCCCGATTCTATTGGGTTCAGATGCCCATAATCCTAAAGAAGTAGCTTGGGAATTTAAATCTACAATTAAAATGTTAAAACAAGTTGGATATAATGAGTTAGTTCATTTTAATAAAAGAATAAGATCTTCTGTTGAAATATAGCTAATTTTACAAATTAAAATAATTTAAAGATGTCAGAAAAAAAAGATAAATGTGAATTATGTGGCAAAAAATTAGTTTATGTAACAATTACTACAGATTATAGGGATCTTGAATGTGAGTTTTGTAAAATAAACTTCAATACCAATATTTTCTGTGAAGATGGCCATTATATCTGCGATAAATGCCATTCTAAAGATCCAATTGAAGTAATTGAAAATATATGTAAAATAACAAACTTTAAAGATCCATTTCTTTTAGCAGAAATGATAATGAAACATCCATGTTTTAAAATATATGGTCCAGAGCATCATCCTTTAACACCAGCAGTAATATTAACGATTCTAAAAAATAATAATATAAAAAAACCAAATGGAGAAGATATTACATTA
Organism: Promethearchaeota archaeon; assembly: GCA_016839905.1. The sequence continues at coordinate 16,399 of JAEOTJ010000341.1, forward strand.
TCAGATATTAAAGAGACTATAAAGCGAGGCTCAAAGATTCCCGGGGGATGGTGTGGATTTTATGGTTCTTGTGGTGCAGGAATGGGTTCTGGTGTAGCAATTAGCGTATTTTTAGGAGCAACCCCCTCTAAAGATATGGAAAGAACTCTGGGAAATCAAATGACATCAAGAGCATTAAATAAAATTGCTGATAATTTAGAACATTGTTGTAAAAGATCAGTAAAATTAGCAATATGTGAAGCTTTAGATTTTTTCTCAGAAAAATTTGAGATTAATTTGAGGTATCACCCAGAAAAATGTAGTTTTCAAGAAATTAATAATAAATGTGAGAAGGAAAATTGTCCTTTTTATAAGGATAAGAATACTATAAATAGTGAAAAATAGTTATATATGTATAGAATATTATTTGACAATATTAAAAGAATTAATAAAATTTTATATTATGGATGAGAAAATAATTAAGAATTTTGAAGCAAAATTAAACTTATTTCAGAATTCTTTGATAAAAGTATCCGACCAACTTATGGTAAAGCTAGAAAAAATAACTAAAGAGACAAAACAAGTAGTTTTAAATACAGATTTTTTAAAAAAAATGAAGGTTATTTATGACGAGCAAAATAAAAAATTACAATTAATGGAAAAATCAATTACCGATTTATCCTTACTAATAGATAAAGTAAAATAAAAAATAATTGATTTTAAGATAGAGAGCCGAAAAAAGAAGAAAATAGAGTGAAAAAATGTCTGATGAAAAAAAAATTATAGAAATCTTTGAAAAATTTGCTCAAAAATATGAAGAATCGATATTTTCCCTAATTTCTTCCATGAATCAAATCTCTGATAACTTTTATAGGGTTCAAGATGGATTAGATTATCTTGGAAGAATAAGCATGCAAATTAAGGAGAACAAACAATTAATGGGTAATGTAGAAAGATCATTTAAAGATTTAGGGCTCAAATTAAGAGAAATAGAAAAAAATAATTTATTTTCAGATTCAATGTTTGAATCTACTAACTCAAATATGACTTCACCTTCTAGAATCCAAGGAAATGGAGATTCCCGATCCTTAATCTCATCAACATCCCAAGATAATTATGGATTTACTCCAAAACCAGAGTCCCAAAATATAAATATTGAGGATTATATGCAAGAAAATTTATCAGATCAACGTGAATTACATTTAACGAATCCTGAGGATGTTTGGAATAATCTTATTTTTACCATAAAAGAATCTCAAAATTGTGAACAAATCGCTTACTCGTTAGCATTGACTAATGATAATTTAAGGAGATACATTAAATTTCATAAAATATTATTTGAAATAATAACATTGGCTTCAGAATATAGACAAAAAGGTAAAAATCGCATTCTTAATAATTCAGAAAAAACAGAATTAATTAAGAAGATCGAAAATTGGAAAGTAGAATTAAAAATATAATGAGAATTATAGCTTTCTACTTCTCAACCAGCTCTCCATAATAAGAGAATTATATAAACGTATATGTGATTCATCTCTCGTATAGAAAACTAAATGATTATCGTCTTTAATACCTACAACAGCAAATAGTAATTCTTCACCGTCTCTTAATATTACGAATCTATCTCTTCCTTCATAACTTCTTAAGGAGATATTATCTAGACTATCAAATTCTTCTAATAAATCAGTATGCAATTCAACTCCCGGATTAATCATTGCTGATATTTGTATATTCACAGAGGATCTTACTTCATACAAGCGAAGATCTTGTAAATGTTCTATAGTAGGAACGGCGATTGTTACTTTATGTAATGCTTTTTCTAATATTTCTTTCATTTTATCTAAGATTTCAGTTTTACTAATAACCGTATCAGAAAAGTCGATAATACTAGAGCTTTCAGATTTAATATCCGATGAGGTTTTTTTGATATTTTCAATTTCAGAATTTAAACTACCTATATCCTCTTTAGCCTTTTTTAATTCATCATTTAAGATTTCTATCTCATTCTTTAATTCTTTGATTTCTTTATCCTTCTCAATAACAAGTGATTTATCAATTAAATTAGAGGATTTAACCTTAAGTTGCTCTTCTTTAATTTTTAACGAATTCTTAAGAGTTAGAATTTGATCATCTTTTAATTGGAGCGAATCTTGAATCGTTGATATTTGATCTTCTTTAATTTTTAAAGAATCCTGCAAAGTTTTAATTAAATTATCTTTAGTTTCAAGCTGATTTTTAAATTCTTCAACTTCCATAGTAAAATCAATTTTTTTTTTATTATTTTATTAATACACAATATTTAATTTCAAATTATTTCTTAAATTATATTGATTCGCATTATTAATAAAAATTAAATTAATAAAAGTGATATTTAATTTTTTCTGTATGAATATTTGATTTTCTACAAAATTAGAATAAATTTGTATTAATTTTTATATTCATGAAATATTTAATTTTTTATGGAAAACTCAGAATCAAAATTTAAAAAATTACAATCTGACATTACTAAGATAATAGATAAAGCATTGAAAGAAAATTCTGCGTTATTTCACATAAATATAGGGACACATGGGGGTACTTTACTTGCCAGTGTTTCAAGGAAAGATTTGAAATTAACAGTGAGAGAGATTACATCAGCAAGCACAAGTCTTTTATTCTTATCTTCCAAAATGCTAACTAATTCTTTAAATCAAGAGATCTCTCATAATTTAATTACGGGTAAGGATATTTTTTTACTTTCAATTTTGACAGAAAATATTACGTTAATCAGTTATTTTGAAAGAGAATTAGCTGAACTCGAAGGATTGGCACATCATATTAATAAGTTAAAAAAGTTAGCACTTCAAATTACCGCAATTGTAGACACATCTGAATTAATGAGAGAGGAAATTTTTGTTGCAATAAAAAGAGCAATTCCAAATACATTAGTTCTTGCGATAATATCTAAAGAAGGACTCCCAATCAGAATTCAATCAACAATGGCAGAACCCATGATTTCTGCCATAATTTCTGCTATTTTCACTTTATCAGAAGTTTTATTGAAGGGACAATTAGATTATTCGATAATCTTTGGTGAAAATGGTTCAATAATTCTACATGAACTTGATGAGCAAAGAATACTCTGTATAGCAGTACCAGAAGCAGATGATGCCAAGTTAAAAGTGTATATTGCAAAAATTAAAAAACTAATAGCTAAAAGAAATAGAATTAATGTTCGTGAATAATTCTTTCAATCGCATCCACGATTAATAATGCCCCAAAATAAGAAGTCTTAAAATTTTTATCTTTAAATAAAATACTGCATAATGGTTCACCCTTGAGAACTTGTTTTAGCGGCTCAGTTTTATCATAAATATGGTTTAGGTTATTAATTTTCTTAATTTTATCTGGTTTAATCTCCTCAGGGGCAAAAAATATAAATTTTGTAGCAAATCCATCAAGTTTTAAATTTTTTATCATTTTTTTAATATCATTCCATTTCATTGGGTTAAAACTTTTTACATGCAAATCCAAAAGATTCAAATCTAATACTTCTTCAGAAACACTAATGGATCCAGGAATTCTAGGATTTATTTCCATTAAATAGGGTTCATTATTTTTCATGACATAATCAAATCCATTAATTCCTTTTAATTCAAGGTAATTTGTCAATTTGATTGAAATCTCCGCAATTTTAGCCTCTAACTCTGGTAATAATGTAGAAGGTACAATATTTCCGCAATAAATAAATTTCTTAGGGGAATTAAGAAAATCTTCACCAATTATTTGGCGATTTATTGAAATAACTTCAGCTTCAATCCCATTAGATATTGTAGTACAGCTCACAGGGATACCTTCAATAAATTCTTGAAGTATCCATTCCGAAGGATTAAACCCTTCAATATTTAATTTTTTGATAAGAAATGAATAAACAGCATGATTTTTAATTTTATAAACATTAATTCCACCTGAACTATTTTTTTTTTTAAAAATGTAAGGGGGATTTAATAATAAATCAGGTGAGATTTCTTGAACAAATGATTCAGTTAAAGGGATAACATATCCTTTAGAATTTAAATATTTATAGATGGATTCAATATCTCTTGCTTTTTTTATGGTATCCAAATCATTATTCAAATCAATTATCTCATATTCATTTCTTTTAATTTCATTCAATAACAATTCTCGCTCTTTAAAAGAATCATCCAATCCGCTCCCGATTAGTAAATAATCAATCTTTGGATACTTCTTTAACATTTCAATTGCGTAATCTATCAAATATTCCTTAAAATTTTCCTTGAGTAGATGATAATTTGTTCCTAATTCTTTAGTTAAGATTACGGAGTCCTTTACATTGGGATAAAGATCTATATCTCCAAAAAAATCTACAACATACACTTCATATCCCGCAGTTTTTAAAGATGCTGCTAAAGGACGTGTATTAAAACCTACTAATAAAATCGATTTAGATTTGTCAAACATCAATAAAAAATAGAATGTAAAATTTATAGCAATTAGTATTTTTTTCTTAAAGAATCTTCTTCAATTGTAAAATTAAAGAACTTGAATCATATTTATCAAATTTATATACATTAGCTTTAGCATATGTTTTAAAGTTCTTTTTTATTTGATCTGCAGAATATGTATGCACTCCTAATCCTTGGGTAGCATAAGATTTTTTTGGCTCAAGTATAATTAAATTGATTTTATTCTTCATTAATCTCATCGAGATTTCTTTTAATTCTTGTACAATTAATGTATAATCCGTTTCTATTTGAGCTATTAAATCGGGATGTTTTACAGATATATTTGCACCACAATCTGAAGCAATAAATATCACGGGAATAATATTTCTATTTTTGAGCCTCTCAGTGTTAATTAATTCTTGACATTTTCTTAAGGCAGCTGCCATTGGCGTGTAAGATTTTCCTTCTAAGTCCTTTAATTTAGAAACAGCATTCTTAAAATAAACTGTAGGTTTTTGAAGTATTAATGCTTCTTTTCCCCTAAAAATTATTAATGCAATTTTATCTTTTTTTCGATATCCTTCTTTTTGTAAGGAAAGAATAACATCTGTCATTTGTTTTATAACACGGGACATTGATGCAGAACTGTCAAGTACGAAAATAAGTAATAGGGGTGCTCTATATTCGTATATTTTATCTTTTAAATCATACATATTAAATTTAAGTGGAAATTCAATGTCAGAATTATTATAGGTCGTATTTTTTAAATAATTTCTAATAGTCGCATCCAATGCTATACTTTTTGGTTGATTATTAATCGGTGTTCTATAAGAGATATATCTACCTTTTTGTGATGATGGTATTTTATTCCTCCTCCCAATACCTCTCCCTCCATAATTGGATATCTTTCGTTCTTTGCGAATATTTTCTAAAATTGATGCCATTTTCTTTTCCATCTTATAAATAAGAGGCAATGTTTCAAGTTCTTCTTCAAAAAAACTTAAAGAATCATCCTCCATATGTGGAATCTCTTTGACCTTCCATCCTCCTGCAGGAGTAGCTTTTCTCTTCTGCTTTTCTTCATTTAAAGGTGGAGGTACTTTCTGTTCTTCAGTTTCTGGTACATCTAACAAATCTGAATTCACAGAAAGTCTTTGAAATTCATCTTGCTTTTTATCATCATGCTTCAGTGGACCCTCAGTTTCTTCACTTGCCTTATAGATTTCATTATTTTCATAGGCCTCTTCAATTTTTCCAAAAACTGTAGCAACTTTAGCTTCTATTTCTTTCGCACTCATTTCATAATGGAGTGATTGGATTCTATGCTCAAATACTAGGCTTATTGCGGCATTTAAATCTTCGGCAGCTACAATCTTTCTACCATGAAACGCAGCGTGAGATCTAGCACACCGGATAAATGTTATATCTGCCCTTTGAGAAAAAATCTCCAACTCGTTTACTATTTTTGAAGCCAATTCATAAATTGCTTTAGAAATTTTTACTTCTTTTATTATTTTGCGTGCGTTTATGATATTATATTTTAATTCTTCCTGAGATTTATTGTATTGTTTAATAAATTCTTTAGGATCATCGTTAAATTCAATAACTCTTTCAGTTATCTTAGCCCGCAATTTTGAATCATTTGGTGCTTTTACTTTCACTTCTAAGCCTAAGCGATCCGCAATTTGTGGTCTTAATTCCCCTCAAGGTCTTAAATTGAATTTAATTTAAGAGTTCCTCGGGATTCATAGACCCTATAAGTATGAAGTGAGACGGATGCGAAACGGAAATACCTTCCCTTTCGATAATATTAACTCCAGATGCAGCAGTATCCAAGAGAACATCAACTATATGGTCTTGCAATAAATTAATCTCATCAATATATAAAATACCTCGATTAGCTTTAGCCAATAGACCAGGATGGAGAGCTCTTATTCCTTCCGTAAGCACCTTATCGATTGAGAGGCTCCCACAGACCATATCCTCAGTAACTCCAAGCGGCAAGTTTACAATTTTCATTTCACGGATTTCAGTTTTAATTTTCTTATTTTTAGCCTTTTCCCTGCAATAATCACATAATCCCTCAATGTCAGAATTCGGATCGCAAGAAAACTCGCATTCTTGAATAACTTCGATTTCTGGCATTACATCCACTAAAGAACGCACTGCCGTGGACTTACCCGTTCCTTGGTGGCCGGTTAGAAGTACTCCCCCGATCTGAGGATCAATCACATTCAAAATTAATGCCATTTTCATCCGAGATTGTCCCAGAATTGCTGAAAATGGAAAATTTATTTTTTTCATTCCTATCTTTTCCTATTAATTACTTTAAAAAATATTGATTTGATGATTAAAAAGATTTTAAAATAATTAAGATTTTCTAACTAAATCATATATCAAAGCTTTAATTTATTCATCATTCCTAAATCTGAAGATTACTATAATAATCTTCAAAAAAAAAAATTAGGTTAAGGATAAAGAGCCTCGAACGTCATCGTAGAAGAAATTATTTGAAATATGCTCGTTAACAATTTCTAAAACAAGATTTTCTATATATACTATAAATTGTGGTATTTTTCCTTGTTTTATTAATTGAATATTTAAGTCTTCGTTAATCTTTAAAATTATTTCTTTTTTTAATTCTTTTAATTGAAAATTAGATATTTGAGAGTATTTTTGTTGAAGATATGGAGTATTATATTTTTCTTTTACATATACCTCAACTTTTTTAATAAATTCATCAACATTTTCAAATCCTTCTGGGCGCAATTTAGCCCCAACAACCCCTTTAATACCTTTTTCTATTATATCAAGTTCATTCTTATGATCAGACTTTAATGTACTATAATCCGTCATCTCGTAATATTTAAAAATCTTAACAATATCTTGCTTGATATCATTAAAAAACTTATATGTTAAGTCTAATTTAAATTGTTCTATAATACTAATAAGATAATATCCATATTTTATTATCCTCCTTCTCAATTTATCTAATATATTCTCTCGTTTGCTTTCATCCTCTAAATCCATTCTTTTTTTATAGAGGGAGCTAGCAAATACAGGTTTAATCGTAAGCTTTAAAAAAGTCTCCACGTTTATTGATTCTTCATCAATAATCCTAATTAAAGTTCGAAAAAATTCAATATTTTTCTCTTTTTTTTGATAATTTAAATATGAATTTAATAATTTAAATCCAGTATCGCAAACTTTAGTAATTTCAGAAGTGCCAACCATTTTAATTTAATTCCCATTTTTCATTATGAATATTTTCATAATATCAATTTTAATAAAGTTCTATTATAATTTATCAAATAAGGTTTTTAAAAATATGTTTTTTATTTTTATTATAAAAAAAAAGGAAATAACTAAAATGTAAATACAATTAAAACTTCTTTGAAAACTCATCTAGTTTTTGATTCAAGCTAGTTAATGCTTCATCCCACTCTGATAAAATCTCAATAACTCTGGGGACAACTGTTTCTTTTTCTTTATATTCAAGATAATCCATAAATTCCTTAATATTTTCGACCTTTATAAAAGTTTCCGCTACAAACTTGCGGATATCCTTTTTTTGACTATCTAAAACCTCAGATACTCTGTTTGATTCACCTTTTCTGATTAAAGTCTTTAAATATTCCTCAGTTCCAACTATTTTTGAATTTAATTCATTTATTTTACTTCTAACGAATTTTTCATAGACTTCAAATAAATTATCTTTAGGAAAAAAATTCGTTATATCTATCATAAATTTCTGTGTTAATTGTACTAATTGTTCCATATTATCATATCCTTCAATCTTATATTCCACCTCATGATAAGAAGCTTCAATACCTCGATTTACATCATCTAATCTAAATATTTTAAGTCCAGGGTCACCTTTTAATTGTATAGCAGGATTTCCCTTTTTATCAGGTAATTCTTCTTGTCTTAATAATCTTTGAGGGTTGAAAACGAGGGAAATTGCTAAAGGATTGTTTTGTTGATAAGACAATGTTGTTTTAATATCGATATGACTCATCATAACCTTAAAACCAGGATGAGAATGCCACCAGCCAATAGTGAATTCTCCTTTCGAGAAAGCTTCATCATCTATAATACTTAATGCCAAGTAATCCTCATCTGACCATTTATATTGATCAATAACAGCATCCTTATCAAGTTCTTGATGCATAATTGGAAATGCTGCTGAAATTATTACATTATTACCTTTTTTATCATTTTTTCCAATGAAAACGCCACTTACTTCGAGCCAATCATCCTTAGGAATACGTGTATTCGCATAACGAACTGCTGCAGCAACTATTGTAAGATAAACTTTTTTTGATAATATAACTGTCATTTTAATTCAAAAAATTCTTTTTTTTTTTAATATTTTAAATTCTTAATGATCAATACTATTTCTTTTATTTAATTTTAATTGAATTATGAAATGAATTTCATATGAAAAATTATTTAAATTCAAAATTCAAATTATATTTAAAAGAAGATGTGCTTATATCTTATATATTAAAATGTGAATTTTTAAATAAAAGAGTGTTTATTTTGGCAGAATTAGGTTTTGAACCCTTAACATCGCAATTAGGAATTTCTGGAACTTCTTATCGAGTTCAACTTGGTTTAATTAACGAAAAATGGGCAAGCCGAATTGTAAAAGGAAAAGATGTTCTTGATTCTAAGGTATATAGAGATGAGGATATTACCGATGGAGGCTTTCCAAATCAGAATTATATTGTAGCCTGGTGCTTGCAAACATTAGTTCTCCCAAATATAAATCCGCACCAAATTATGAAGACTGTAAATGCTTTAGTTAAACAAGCCATGACAAATAAGGATAAAAAAAAAGTACGGGCCACAGTTCAAGAAGCTAAAGATGTAGAATTAACAAAAGTAGCAGAAGAGGATCTTAGAAGACCTAAAGCTAAAGGGTGGGTTAAAGAAGAAGATGCTAAAACACCCGAACAGCTAGAATCTGAAAAACGAGCAGCATTTCAAGAAAGGATGAAAGCAAAACAAGCTCAAGGAGAAGTAAAAACCATTAAAACAACACGACAATTACCCTCAATTCCAATAGGAGGGGGTGAAGGGCGAGCTCAAGCACCAGTTCAAGCGCCAACTAAAGATATAAGTAAATTTTGTCCGTATTGTGGTAAAGATATAGAACCTAAAATTTGTCCATTTTGCGGAAAACCTTTACCACATCCTCATTAATTGATGAAAATAATTTTTTTAATTAAATCTCTACCAATATGGATTTGAATATGGAAGCAGAGGAATATACAGTTATTGTTTCAACAACTGCTTACATTAAAAGCTTGATGTATTTTTTAAGATTCTCTAGTGAGTTTATTAAAGTAGAAAACTTCAATTATGCATATGGTTTATTAATTGGATACTTTAGTGAAAAAGATGAAGAAGTACATGTAACAAATTTCATACCATTTAAAGATTTTAGTAAGGAATATGTATCATTTGAAAAATTACCCTTTATATATGATAATATTGAAGAATTAAACCGGGAATACGCAGGAGAAATAAAACCTAAACAAGTTATTGGTTGGGCAAGGAATAGTGTATATAATAGTCTCGAACCTACTTTATTTGATAAGAGAAATCATCTTTTATTTCAAATTTCTATTCATCCTAAATGTTTTTTTTGGATTTTTAATATGTATAATTTAGTAGTTGATGATGGTTTCAGATTATATACATTCAAAGAAGATTTTAAAGTCATTAATATAACAAGTAATTTAATTAAAATGAAATATCAATTTTCAAATGAAGTTGATTTTGATGATTTAGTTCAAACCGCCATAATAATGGAGGAACAGCGAAAAATCAAGGAACCTTTAATAACCGGTATAGAAGAAGATTGAGGTAAGTAATATTTCTAAAGAAGATGAATTTGTTCAAATTTCGGGTTCAGCATTTCTAAATTTATTAGTACATGTTTTTAGATTTTGGGCCCTAAATCCTTCTGGCATAAAACAACTTGTTTATGGCGCATTATTAGGGAATATTGAAGGTGATACTCGTAATATTAGGAAGATAACACCAATCCTTCATAGAGATGATGAAGATTATGGAATGGATGAAGAATTTATGGAAAAAATTAGAAAAATAAATGAAGAAGAATATGAATTAGCTTCCAATAATCAAGTGATTGGATGGTATAGATCTTCAAACAAGGAAATTCAATTATTCGAAAGAGATATCGGAAATCAGATTGCTTTTCAACTATACGACCCAAAAAGCGTGTGTTTAATAATTGAACCAAAGAAATATCTTGATCCTAATGAAATAGGCTTTTCCTTGTTTAGATTAGAAGGAGATACGGATTTTGATTTAGAAACCAATCATTATCAAATTCCATGGGGAATTAACCCATCGAGAAATGCCCAAGATGTTATAGCAAATTTCAAACAATATATTAGAAATTATTTTTTGGATAAACCCTTAGTAATTGAATTTGGAGAATAGAATAATAAATATTATCTAAGGAAAATAATAATCCCTAAATTATTACTTTTATCTTTTATTTAATCATAACATTCCAAATTGAATATTATCAGATATTAATTAATTTATTTTGCCTGTAAATGTATATTTTTCTATTTAAATTGAATTTGATTGATTTAAGATTCAAAAATCTCTTTAAAAATGATTAAATCTTCCAAACTAATTCTCATTATACAATTTTTAAAATTAGAAATAAATTATATAAAAATTAAGCCAACAATCAGAAAAAATTTAATAATAATATTTGATTAATAAAAATGGTTCCAAAGATTGATTTAAATTTAATTTGGAAAAATGATATATTCCATGATTTACCATATTGTTTTATATAGTAAAAAATAAATTTTTTTTATAAGTTATTTTGAAAATATAAATTAAGAAGATATAAATTAAATGTGATTATATGGATAAAAACCAAATTAAATATAAATCTAAAATATGGCAAAAATATAAGATTTTTACGATGTCATTGATAATATTAGGAATGATACTACCAATATTATTTAATTATTTTTCAAGTTTCAGCTTACAAAATAAATCCCCAGATAATATTGAAAGAAATATTAATTATTTCAATACTCCTCGCCTTAGTGGTTCAGAAATTAACATAACTACTCCTGAAAATAAAACCTACACGGACCCGATGAGCGGATATTATCCTGCGACATATGGATTTGAAAATGATATAATAAATACTGATCCACTCTATTGGTCAGATACTAGCAATAGCAATTGTTGGGCAAATCTGATATCAGAAAGAGATAATCATTATAATGTATATCAATTATATGATAATAATGCCGCAGGATCCGCTCAAATCTCCCAAACATTCGAGAATCAAAATAATGGTTCTTTCGAGTTTTGGTGG
>JAEOTJ010000342.1 GCA_016839905.1 Promethearchaeota archaeon
CTTTTTTATAATTCATGAATTTACGAATTAAGGGGGCGATTTAAAGGTTTTGGAATTTATTAAGGAGGTTATTAATTTTAGAAATAATTTTTAAAAATACTCGGTACTGTAAAAGGTGTTAATGCCAAAAAAAAAAAGATTATTTATTTATTTTATATTGCCATAAATTTAGTTCTTTTCTTAATTTTTTACCAATTTCGATTGATTTTTTTCCAAGCATTTTAACATCATCAATCGACAAAGTTGCGGTTCCAGATTTTTGAATTGATGTAATTTTATTTTCAGTTACGGATATTGATATTTTTCCATTGCAAATTAATTCTTCAGCCAAGTTTGGATCTAAGAATATAATTTCATCAATTATTCCATAAGTTATACAGAGTGGTAATTCATTTATCAAGACATCTCCATAGATATAGTCTCCTGACCAAATAGGTCCATCTTTCGTCCATTTTGCTTCGGGAATATGAGAATTTATTAATGTAGTAAGTGCACTTACGCCTCCAGCATCAATTAAATTACCCCCATAATTTATTACATACATATCAACAAATAATATATAAACAGATTCCTTTTCTTTTATACATAATTTTTTTGTCTGAACGCAGTCCGCATGTCTGATACCTCTATCTACAACTCGTGCTAATTCAATTGATTGCTCATCGGGAGGACCTCTTTCAAATAAAGGTGATGCTAATGGTAATAATTCTGCCATAACTGTGCAAACTCCTTCATCAGGTAAGTCTGGGAATGGTGTCCCAATATCATATTTTAAACCCGTTATAATCTTAGTATCTCCAAGCTCAACATCAGCCGAACCTTCTGATGAGGCTATTGTATTGGATGTAATTTTAAAATCCCGATAATCCCATAATCCTCTTCCATCAATTCTTTTTTCTTTTACTAAATTATTTTTAATATAATTTCTTTCAATTGTCGAAATAACTCTTCTAACATCCATCATATTAATTTTCTCCTCCATTATCAGTTTTTTCTGAATTAATATTAATCTCCTCTTGAATATCAATGTATTTTTGTTTTAAAGACTTAAGTTGTAATTCATATATTTCTTCCAATGCTTTTTTAACTTTATCTAAAGAGGCATCCATCTCTTCTATAGTGATATTTCCATCAAATTGTAATAAAGATAATTCTTCATTGAACCATGTCATAGCGAGTGGTAGATCTGCTTCCCCAGCTTTATCTTCTATACCAGAAAGATCAATTACTAATTCACCATCAATTTTTCCAATGGCTAAGGAGGTTACTAGGCTTTTCATTGGTATGCCAGCGTCTGCCAGAGCCAAAGCAGCAACAGTAGTACAAGCACATCGAGTTCCTCCATCTGCATCAAGGACTTCAATAAAAACCTCAAACGCACTACCGGGATAAAGTTCAAGAAAAAGAACTGGTTCTAAGCAATCAGTGATTATCATTGATATTTCTTTCTCTCTTCGTCCCGGTGCTGGTCTTTTCCTCTCAAAAACTGAATAAGTGGCCATTCTGTAAAAAACCCTAATTATACCTTTATCGGGTTTAGCTAAATGGTGTGGATGTACCTCTCTTGGTCCATATACCGCAGCATAGATTTTATTATTTCCCCATTCAATATAAGCTGAGCCATCAGCGTTTTTAATTACACCTACTTCCATTTTAATAGGTCTTATTTCATCTTTATCCCTTCCATCAAGTCTTTTTCCATCTTCACGAAATAATTTTTCAGGATATTCATCTTTAATTAATAGTACCATCTTTATTTCATACCTCTTTTATTTTTTTCATTTTTAATATATTCTCGCATCCTATCCGTCAAACCAATTGTATGTGCCTCTCTTTCAATTTTTCTTATGGCATCAATAAGTAATTGCTCATAAGCAAAGTCCTCGCCTTTTAACCAGATGCGCCCATTTTGGGTTACAAAAATGTTTGTATTAGTTAAATTTTTTAACATCTTTATCATACTTCCATTTCTTCCAATAATGCGAGGGATTTTTGGAGGATCTATTGAGATCACAATTCCTCCAATTTTTTTACCTAAATATTTACCAACTGTTGTTAATTCAGGTTTATTTAAACGATCTGCAGAAAGAACTTTTACTATTAAAACATCTCCTATTTTATACCTATTGGTTGATAAGTCTTCCATATGACCTTGATTGCGCGGGCCTCCTCTTCCCATTCTTGTTTTGGCTTTTTTAATTGTATTTTTAGGTTTAAGTTGCCCATAATCTTTTGAATTAATATTAAGTCTATATTTAACAGGATTCTTATCAACAACAATAGCGATTACTTTATCTCCTGGTTGAGGGGTATACAGTCCTTTTAACGGAATTACATTTATATAATTTTTACTAAGTTGCTTTAAACCTATATGAAGAGAAATTATCTTATTTTTTTCCTTATTTAAAATAGTTCCTCTTCCTGATATATAATTTTTCACATCTTCAGTTAATACTTCTCCTGGCACGACTAATTCTCGCATCGATTCTTCATCATTGAAATCTTCATATCCTTCATCTGTTTGCTCCTTATCAATTATATTTTCATCTATTTTCTCTTCATCACTCATTTATTAAACACTTTCAATTTATTTTTCTATTAACCTTTTAAAAAATAATGTAAATAAGTATTAATTATAATATTTTATTAAGATTTAAGAAGCTTAGTTTGGACTCTACCGTGAGTAAGTTTATTTAATTTCTCAATTAACTCCATTTGAATTCCTGCTGGAAGTGAAATAATAGAAACCCAAGATCCATCTGATTGCCATTCTTCTTTTTTAATTTGTGCTAATTGAGCAACTATATTATAACCTTTTGCGGTAAATGAGGAAGGGATTTTAATGGCAATTTCTACTTGCTCCATCCTAATAGGAATTATTGGCTGAATTTTTTTAACGATATCTTCAATTTGTTCTTCAATATTTTTTATTAAATCAATCTTTACATTTGCTTCTCCAATAGCTTTTTCAATTCGTTGGTAAGGATGAGGTTTTTTATTTTGTGGATTAATCGCATTTTTACTAATTATTGTTATAATTTGTTTTAACTTTTTTTCTCTTTCTTCTTCTCTTTGAGTTCTAGTCCATTGAATATCTCCTTCTAATAAAATAAAACCACTAATTTTTATTCCATCCTTGGTTTCAAAAATAGCTTCCATATCACCGTCAGTGGCCTTTTTTCCTCTTCGTAGATCTTCAAATACTGTAAAATTTTCAAAGATCATTTCCAAATTAATATTAGGATCTTTTAAAATTTCATCAACTGTAAGGCGTGATTTTTCCTTTCCAGCCTTCAATCTATTATTTATTTCCTCTCGAATATATTTACTTGCTTCCCATGCTTTCTCAGGATCCATGAGCATTTCGAAGGTTCTTCCCGCTTTTTCAATGCGACCTACGATATAACCACCTAAATCCATTCTCGCCCGATCTATCATAACTTATTTTCTCTTATTTTTTGAGAAACTCCAAAGATTTCTCCTTCTCTTTCCCTAAATATCATTTTTACGGTATAAGATAAAGAAATAAGGTTATTACTTTGATTTCTTTTTTTTATTATATTTTTTTTAATAAAGCTTCTTTTTCTTCTAAATTTAAGAGTTTAAATTTTTGGTCTTCTTTCAATATAAATGCAACATCGCAAGTTTTTTCATTTAAGTTAGTACTCATTAATTCCTTTAAAGTTTTTAAAGGTAATATTTTTAATTCTTCATCATTAATATCATCCTTGTAATTTTCTCCTAGAAAAGTTCTTGCTTCTGTTGCTCCTGATCCAATTGCAAAAGCTTTATATCCCCACATTGCTCCGCTTGGATCTGTAAGATATAAAGAAGTTCCGTTCGAATCTATTCCAGCAATTAATAATGACACTCCAAACGGTCTTACTCCTGCATTTTGCGTGAATGCCTGCTTATATTCGCAAATATTTAATGTGGCGTCCTTTACAGAAATTTTTTCATCATAACTCAATAAATTAATTTGGGCTTGAATTCGGGCCCTATCAATTAATACTCTCGCATCAGCAGTTAGACCGGCGATAGCTACTCCAATATGGTCATCAATTTTAAAGATTTTTTCTGAACCAATACTCACTTGTAGTTCAGAACTTTTCTTCTCAACCGCAAATACAATAGCATTTTTATTTCTACAACAAATTGCGGTTGTACCCCTTCGAACAGCTTCAATTGCGTACTCAATCTGGAATAGCCTACCCTCGGGTGAAAACATTGTCGAGGCAACATCATACCCACGACCTGTTTGCTGGAACATTTTTAAACCTCTTAAAAAATATTTATTTTAATTTAATTACATTATTTTTTTTTACTTAAAGTTGAAAAGAAGTAATAATTACTAATAATTAAATTTTTTTTTATTAATTTATAAAATTGAATTATTAGGTTTCTTGTTCCCAGACAACTTTATTTACAAAGATCGATGTTTCTAAAAGCATACCAGCATCTTGAGTGTGAACAATGATATAATCACCTTCTTTTGTGATTGAGCCCAAGATATTCCCTTTTTTCTGAGCAATATTTTTAGCAGCCAATTGAATATTATCATGCTTTAAAATAGCAAATCTTGAACCTTGGAATATTAGAGCAGTTTCTTTATTTTTCCAAGAATGAAGTAAAGCTTTTACTTCTTCGTCTTCTAAAGGAAATTCTTCCGATTTATATATGATATCCCCATCTGCATCGAAGAGAAATATTTCTTCTACTTCCTCACGCGCTTTAAGTCTTGCAACAATACTCTTAAATTTTTCCTCATCCATTTTTCTTCATTCCCTAATTTTTTTATCTAAATAGTGTTTTAATTTATATAAACATTTTTGGAATAAAGATTTTATTAAATATCATTTGTAGAAAATCTTTTTACCTATACCGAATTATAAAATGTAAGATTTTTAGGTTCTTGTTATTTGATGAATTTTTATGGGAAAAAAAATTGTGCTATTTGATAAATTATATAATATTACATCAAAAACTTCGGAAAAAGTAAGGAAAGATGTAATTATAAGATATAAAAAATATTTGAATGAGAAAGTAAAAGGATTTCCTAATACTTCCATAAAAATCAAGAAATTACGAGAATTCGATAAAAGATTTGAAATTATTATATCTGGTCCCGAAGAGACATTTATTTATAATATTTTAAAAAAAGAAATTGGGAGTATTCATAAATTTGATGATATTAAGGTAGGAGATATTCTTAAAGGAACCATGGTTGATGTGGGAAAGGTAGGTTTTGGCATATTTGTTGATTGTGGTATTTGGGATCCCCATACTGATGTTTTATTGAATTTACATATCTTAAGAGCTCAGTTATGTAAAAAAAAAGAGACTTCTTTAAGAAATATTATTAAAACTTATGATTTTATGACTCATTTTCCTGTTTATATTAAAATCTTGGAAATTGATATAGATAAATCTAAATTAAAGGGGGAATTGGATCAACAATCATTAATAATATTTAATAAAGTTGTTGAGGAAAATCTTGAAGGGATTTTTGTTAGTGGAGCAACGAAATCTCAAGTAAAAAAAGCGATTATAAGGAAGGGACATCTCCGTGACATAATTACAATAAAGAGATTTGGTTTTTTAGAAAATATCATTTTATTTAAAGAAGGCACGGATGCTCCTGGGATAATATATCGAATTGGGAATGATTTAAAATGGAGTAAGATTAGTGCGATTAGGGCAGAGAAAATTAAATCCTTAATAAAATGAGCCAGGGGAGGTTTCCGTAAGCTTCCGTTGCGAAAGATAATATCGAACTCCCGACCTTCGCGGTGTATTCACGACACTACATTTTGTCTATAGTGTTAGCGCGACGTTTATTACTCGATTCAGAAAGGATTCGAGTCATAACCACTAGACCACTAGCTCAATTTATGAAAATTTATGATAATTATCAAATATAGATAATTATCATTTGCATTAAAATCTTTTTGGCTCTTTGATTAAATTGATCTCCTTATTTAAAAGGATCTGTTATGTTCAATTTTTTAAATTTAAAATCATAGATATATTTTCTTAAAATAGTATAAAATGTTTTAATTTCAGAGAGATATTCTTTTTTGACAATTTTTTGAGCATTTTTTTCAAAATTCAGAGTATGTATCATTTTATGACAATTTCCACATAAACAAATACAATTTTCATCTACTAATGTTTTTATAATATCATCGAAACTAAGATTTCTTAAAATCTGCCATTTTATCTTAGAGTCATTAGATCCATTATTGTGATGAAAAACAAGTGAGGGTAAGCTCTCCTGTATAGTTGTTCCATAAAAAGCCATTTGTTATACTTTTAAAATTCTCATCTCTTTTTAAAATCTAAAGAGATTAATGATTTTTTAATATTTTTAAGTAGAAAAAATTAAAACGCAAGCGGTGGGATTCGAACCCACGAGTCCGTTGGACACCAGTTTAGCAGACTGGCGCATTACCAGGCTATGCTACGCTTGCATGACTATGTATCTTTGAAAAAAACTTTATAATTTGAATATTAGACTTTAAATTTTTATTTTTTTATTGATTAATGAATTGTTAAATATAAAAGAAAAGAGAGTTATTTACTTTTTTTTTTTCTCCACTAATTATCTTGGATAATTTCAAAGACCATTTTTTCAATAATGGGTTTTTTGCTATATCGTTTATCATAATACCAACCGATTAAGTGAGCTTTTTGTTCTTTTTCTGGTACTGGTGGAATTACAATTATCATTACTCCGTTGCTAAGATATTTTAAAATTCGTTTATCGATAGCATGAAGTTTTTCGCTTCCAGAGGGATGTGTGTGAAATTGCCAAACAATATCTACTCCAAGTTCTTGTTTAAATTTTCGCATATTATATATTTTTGATTTTTTATATCGCATCCAACTTCGAGGTTTCACATGCACTTTAGTTTTTCTAAGATCAGTATTCATTATAAATTTAGTACAAATCCCAAAATTTTCTTTTCTATCAGCAAAAAGCCATCCATGTATAATAAATGGATATTCTTCAGCAGCTTTTTGTGTAATTTCTTTAAATAAATTCTCTGGTATTAAATATCGGAAGTTTTTTGCGCTATTACTCATTGATCATCATCTCAATTTAGATGAAATGAAGACTAAAATTTATATTTTATTCAAAAGCTAAATAGACATTCTTTCTTTATTTTTTTGGATGTATTCTCTTTTTAGAATTAGTAATTATTAGAAATTCGTAAAAATAATATATAAAAGTATATTTTTTATCATCACTTGTATTAGAAAAACATTTAAGTCATTCTACATTAAAAATAGCAGATGTAGCCAAGTTGGTATGACGCTGGCCTTGAGAATCCTTGTCATTCGAGAGAGCCAGTGCGCGTAAGCGCTCGGGGGTTCGAGTCCCTCCATCTGCGCTTAATAAATAGCTAAAAAAATATTTCTTCATATAGTTATTTCTTTTTAGGACATTCCATAAAATAGCGAATTTTTGCTAGTTAGTCGTAATTTTAATATTCCAAAATGCTCTTAGCATATATTAAAAAAGCGGGCTATGAGGGATTTTCTTAATCATTCGAATTGAATAAGCCTATATTGAACCCCCGACCTGCTGGTTAAGAGCCAGTTGCGCTACCTGACTGCGCCAATAGCCCAGAGTTTAAATTCTTTATTACATATTCTTGAATTCTATAAGATATAAAATTACTAAGGTCTGAAATTATGATTTATAATCATTAAAACTTTAATAGATTTTCCATTGAATCTAAATCTGAATTAAAGATAAAATTGTTGAGAAAGAAATTTTATTGAATTTTTCAGCTATCATTAATAACAGAGTGAAAAAAGTTTGGTTTAAAAGGAATAATGGACTAAAAATCGATATAATAAAAATATCTAAAAACTTAGAGAAAATTAAATAAAATTTCAAAGTCTAAGAAATCAAAAGGCTTCAAGATAAATCCATCTGCACCAGTTTCTTTAATTTTTTTTCTCACTTCTGAACCTGGAATTGCAGTTAAATAAAAAACGGGGATATTTTTATATTCTTCATTTGATTTAATCTGTTTACATAAATCATAGCCACTCATATCTGGTAAAAGGATATCTAATAAAATTAATTTTGGAATAGAAGATTTAATAGCCTCAATCCCTTTAGAACCGCTAATAAATCCCTTGCATATATATCCTTTACTTTTAAAATAAGTTGTTATTAATCTAATTGTTGCAAGATCATCTTCAATTAATAAAATATCATATTGAGTGGTTTCTATTTCAATATCATCTAATATGTTTATTATTTTATTTTCTAGTAAAATGCTCTGGTCAAAAATATTTTTAATTGTTGATAATATTTCTTCGTTCAATTCATTATTATAAGTTTCAAGGAGTAATTGGGAGAATCCCTTTATTGAAGTTAGAGGTTCTTTTAAGGAATGAGATATGCTTGAAAGAGTATCCATATCAGCTTTTAATAGATTTTCAGAGGTCACATCTGATCTTTTTTCTATAAAGAAATCAACACTCTCTCGTATTAATTTTGAAATGGTTGAATAATTATGATTTTTAATAAATTCTTGCCATTCTTCTTTAGTTTCTTCTGAAACATATAGGGAGATCCTCTCTTTATCTCGATCATAAATCTTTTCTCCCTTTAAATATTTTTTAAAACCCTCAGTAACAATTCCACGCCATATCGCATATTTACCCGTCTCATCTTCATATTTTTTCATTTTTTCCTTGATTTTTTCATCATTTAGGTCGATATTATCATTCATATCAATATTTTTATCTCTTGGTTTATTTGGCTTATTTTTATTTTTTTTTGGCTTTTTCTCAAGATCAGTAATCAATAGCACCAATAATTATTCTTAGAAATAAGATACTCTGTAAAGATGACTTTTAATTTATATTATTTTTAAATTTTTTTTTTTTTTTTTACTTTCTCGTAATATTATTTTGGTTTTATATTTATTAAATTTAATAGGTTTTTGATGATTTCTCAATCTTCAATTAATAAAGTTTCCTAAATTTCATTATATTACAATTAAATTAGGACGAATTTTCCTTTTCTAATATGTTGAAGAGAAAATTAAAATCAGTAAAATTAAATGGTTTTAAAATATACCCATTCGCACCAGTTTCTTCTATTTTTTTTTCAACTTCTGCTCCTGGAATTGCTGTTAAAAAATAAATTGGTATATGTTTAAGATTTTTATCAGATTTAATTTTTTTACATAATTCATCTCCACTTAAAACAGGCATAATAATATCTAATAAAATTATTTTAGGTGGTGAATTTTTAATTTCTTCAAGTCCTTTTAAGCCACTTGTTACTCCTTTACAAGTATATCCTTTAGTATTAAAAAGGTGTTTTAATAAATCAATTGTGGGAATATCATCCTCAATTAATAAAAAATCATATTGAATTTTCTCCTTTTTAACTTCAGGATCGACATTATCTAAAATATCAATTATTTTGTTTTCTAATAAAATACTTTGTTCAAAAATGTTTTTTATTGTATCAAGTACTTCATCTTTTAATTTTTCTCGATAATTCTCAATTAATAATTGAGAATATCCTTTTATTGAAGTTAATGGTTCTTTTAAAGCATGGGAAATGTCTCCTATTGTAAGCCTTTTACGCTTTGAAAAAGAACTATTGGAATTAGTTGATTTATCTATTATAAAAGCCTTTACGCTTTCTCTTATTAATTTAGAAAATGTAGGATATATTCTATTTTCTTTAATAAATTTTTGCCAATTACTTTTAGTTTCTTCGGGGACATATAGAGAAATTCGTTCTTTAGATCTATTATATATTTTTTCACCTTTTTGCCATTTTTTAAAACCTTCTGTAATTATCCCTCGCCAGATGGCATATTTTTTTGTTTCTTTCTCATACCTCAGCATTTCTTCGGTTTTTCCAATAATATTCTCCGTCTTCAAGTTATCTCTATCATCTATTTTTTCATTTTGATTGTACTCGTTTGAAATTAAATTTCACCTTTGAGAAAAGAGCAGAAATTTCATTTATATTATATACAAATTTTTTACCACAAATATTTCAACATATAGAAGATAGGGGAACTTTAATTTAAATTTATTTTTTTGTAAAAGTTATTTCTTGTAAGTGAAATATCCCCATTTTACTTATCTTAATATTTTTCATATACATAATTTTTTATTATTTTATATAATTTAAAGAAATTATATGTCATCCATTAATTTTATAAGTTTTAACAATAATACTTTTTTATAATAAAATTAATTGTTATAAAATTATAAAAATTATTTTACAACAAAAGATTTAAATATGAAGTTATGATCATTTTATTTATCAAAAAAACTTTCTTTTGATAATAAGTGTGTAAAAATTTTTATCAAAAAAAATTATAAATATAAAATCGATTAGGTGTATAAAAAGTGGTTGTTGAAATCGGAAATCTCTCAACTTTTTGTCCTGAATGTGATGGTAATACTATAGAAAATGTTGAGAGAGGTGAGACAGTTTGTGAAATATGTGGTTTAGTCCTATCAGAAAGAGGTTTAGATATTTCTCATAGCGGAGTTAGAGCATATAGCAAGCAAGAAAAAGATAAAAAGGAGCGCACAGGAAGCCCGATATCGATCTTGATGCCAGATATTGGCTTAAGTACTATTATTGAAAGAACAAAGATAAAGAATCCTGACCTTAGAAGAGCTGCAAAATGGAATACTCATATGTCTTGGGAAAAGAGAAACATGCTTATTGCCATAACTGAATTAAAACGAATTGGTACAAATTTAAATTTTCCCGAGCGTGTTAAAAAAGCTGCAATTCGGCTTTACAAAGAAGTATTTAAAAAGAAATTATTAAGAGGAAGGTCTATAAATGGTATGGTTGCTGCATGTGCTTATTTTGTATCAAAAGAAGAAAAAATACCCATCACTTTTCAAGAAATTTTAGATGAAGCTTCAATAAATGAAAATATTGTAAAAAAATGTTATAAAATATTAGTTAGAGAATTAAAGTTAAAATCTCCAAATACAGATCCAATATCTCTCATTCCAAGATATCGAGCAGAATTGGGATTAAATATTGATGTAGAAAAGCAAACAATTAAATTATTAGAAGGATTTATTAGTAAAAATTCAATAAGTGGGAAAGATCCAAAAGGTATTTGTGCAGGAGCATTATATTTAATTTCCAAGCTTAAAAATCAAAGAGTTAGTCAAAAAGATATTTCGAAGGTAATAGGAGTTACAGAGGTTACCTTGCGCTCTAGATATAAAGAATTTTTAAATAATTTATCTTTTAAATTTTAACAATAATTTTTTTAAATATTTTTATTTCTATTTTTGTCTAAAGAAATCTTTCTAATTCTAAAAGATTATCAAATAATTTTACTAATTTTGATGTCCCGTTCTTCTTGCTGCGATTTGCCCAACTTTTCTTCCAGGTGGTGCGTTTCTTGAAGTGGTTGTAGATTTATGAGGGCTCTGCTTGGCACCACCACCATAGGGATGACTGCAAGCATTCATTGTACAACCGCGTACCACTGGCCACTTCTTTGCTTTAGATCTTATCGCAAGATACTTATTTCCAGCTTTAACAAATGGCTTGTCCAATCGTCCTCCGCCAGAGACCACACCAATAGTACATAGACAATTCTCATTGAACCATCTTGCTTTTTTAGATCTAAATAAAAGTTCAACTTTATTTCCAGATTTATTTCTTACAATCGCGGCTACTCCAGATGCTCTTGCAAATTTTCCCCCGTCTTGCGGGGTGCCTTCTATATTACAGACTAGAGTACCTAAAGGAATTCCTTTTAAAGGTAATACATTTCCTATTTTAATTTCGCCTTCTTTTGATTGTAAAAATTCCTCTCCTTCAAATATTCCTTCTGGAGGAAGCCATAAATCTTTAATATCATCGTGATATTTGATTCTTGCGACAGGAGCGCCGCGACCTGGAGAATGAATTAGTTCAATTACTTTAAAATTAAACGTATCTTCTCCCGTTTTAAAGCTCCGGTATCGAATTTTTCCTGCATGACGGTGCGAAGGCGATTTCCATGCCAATGTGCCGCGTCCTTTTCTCTGCACTAAAATTCTTTTTCCCATTTACTTCACGATGCTAAAATAATTGTTGATTGATGATAATTAAGGAAACTTTAAATTTTTTATTTTTTACCGTTTTTTTAGAAAAAAACGATTTAGAGTTTTTTATTTTTTAATAACTCATCGATATTGTAATTAAAGGCAATTGGAATTTCTCTTTCTAAGAATTCACCCGCTATATTTGTTAGTAATAGCTCCTTTATTTCATTTTGGTCATTAGTCTGTCCTAAAACCCAACCAAGTTTAACATATCCTACTTCTGGTAGGATGTTTCTCCCTGGAATGACACCTATATCTTGTAATTCTCTTCCCGTTGAATAAACATTCATTCCAGTAAAACCGTGTAATGTTTGAACTGCCATAAGAACAGTAATATCTTCTTGAATGGCCCTTTTTACGGAATCATACACTTCAGTACTAATATGTCCAAGACCCGTTCCAGCTAAGACAATTCCTTTATATCCATTATCTATATAGAAATCAATCTGTTCATTTTCCATGCCGGGATAAGAATAAATCAGTGCAACTTTTTTTTCAAAATTGGTAGTTGCTTTAGTTTCAGATTTAGACTTTTTTCGATAATTATTTTTAAATAATTTTATTTTTTTATTGCGTATCATGCCTAAAGGGATATCATCAATAGTTCTAAAAGTATGTCTTACAGAAGAATGCATTTTTCTAACTAAAGTTCCTCTATGAATTAACCCATAATCGTGAGCAGAGGACCCTAACATAGTAACTACAACTTCAGCAATATCTGAGCAAGCTACCGTAGCGGCGTTAATTAAATTAAAAGCAGCATCTGAAGATGGGCGATCAGAACTTCTTTGGCTACCTACTAATACAACTGGAATTGATAAATCCTTCAACATGAATGATAATGCAGCAGAAGTGAAACTCATTGTATCAGTTCCATGACCTATTATTATACCGTCTTTTCCTGAATTTGCATATTTTTCTACTTTTTTAGCTAATTGTTGCCAATACTCAGGTTTCATATTTTCGGATAAAATTTCAAATACAATTTCAGTTTCTAAATTACATATTTCTGCTAATTCTGGCACCGCACTGAATAATTCCCCGGGAGTAAAAGAGGGAATGACCGCCCCAGTCGTGTAATCTAAACGTGAAGCCACAGTGCCACCTGTGCCTAATAGTTTGATATTAGAAAATTTTTTATTTATTGGGAATTTTTTCTCAGGAATTTTATAATGTGCCTCTTTTTTTCCTATTTTTTCTATAGTAGTTATATCTAAAGCATTAATTCCTATATTATAATTATTTTCTAATTTAATTTCTACATATTCAGGAGCAGAATATTCATTTCTGGGGAGAACTATTCCTTCGTATTCCCCTTCTTTAGTAGTTATTTTAATAATATCCCAAATAGCAATTTTATTTTTTTCTAAAACCTCTTTTCCTTTCCCTTTATAGCCTTTTAATTCTTCAGACATTTATTCCAACTCCTTTATTTTCTTTGATAAAGCTTCTTTTAATTTCTGAGAAACAATATCCCCATCTATTTTCCCTCTGACTTTCTTCATTAGATCACCCATAAGAGGGCTCATTGCTCCCATTTTTCTTTCCTTTATGAAGGGGATGTTATCTTTTATAACATTAATTATGATTTTATCAAGATCTGCTTCAGAAATTTTTTCAATCTTGAGATCTTTTTTAAGTTGCTCGATTGATAAATCTGGAGATTCTGATTTTGCAATCATTAGTTTTTCTATTGCTTCCTTACCGATCTCTTTATTTTTTAATAGAGTAAATATATCAATGAAATCCTTCTCTTCAATATTATCAATATTTTTTCCATCTCTCCTCAGAGCAGTAGTGGTTTCTAATAGAGAAGTTATTATTAATTTGGGATTATCAGAAATGATTTTAATAAGATCGTTGAATAAATCGAGTTGCCCTTCAAAAATTAAATCCCTTATTAATCTTTCTTCCAACTTGAACTTTTTAGAATATTCCTTTATAGTTTTCCAAGGTAATTCTGGAAGATTATCTTTAATCTCCTTTATTTCTTCTGCTGTGGTAATTATTGCTTGAGAATCTGTATCTGGATATAATCTAGCACCCCCATGAAGTTCCCTTAAAAATTCAGTGTTAAAATTTTCTAAAGCTCTTCTAGTTTCAGGTGGGACTCCTTTAAACGCATATTTAACGCGAATAATTATTACTTTCATAGCTTTATCAATTTCCTTTTGAGATCCTATAATTAAAACAAAGCAATCATCATCTCCGGATTTTAAAGAATCTCTTATCGCTTGGATATCATTATCAGAAAACTTATAACTTTTCTTTAAATCCTCATCTGAATGTATGATACCTTGGAGACCTGAAATAGATTTAACTTTACTTGCAACTTCTGTTCCAAATCTATAATCTTCCATTAATTCTTTTCCAAATATTCCTTTAAATCCTTTAAAATTCATACCAAATAATTTTTTCCCTGATTTAATACCTTTAGCAATAAAACCACATTTAGTTTTTGCTATAATTTTTGATAAATCAACGGGCTTATTAGGGATAGATTTCTCATCTAATCCTCGTTTTTCTAATTCTTCTTTAATTTTTACTAATTTAAGTTGTCTTGAAACTTCATGATTAATTAAAATTGGGATCCAATCCAATTTTTGAACTCCTTTGATTTCGATTCTGGTTCCCGCCTTAATACTTACATTTACATCTTGTCTAATTGATCCAAGAACTTTTTTTACGTTGGTTGACCATAATAATAAGCCTAATCTTTCAGCAGTTTCTCTACATTCATGAGGATCATTAATATCTGGATCAGTAGTAATTTCAACTAAAGGAATTCCTAATCGGTCGAGTCTGAAATAATTTGTCTTTTTTTCGGTTTTAATTTTTCGAGCGGCATCTTCTTCTAAACATAATATATCTATCCCAATCTTTTTACCATTTTCTAATTTCAGATACCCATCTTTAGCCAAAATCATTGTTCTCTGAAAACCACAGGGAACACTTCCATCTAAATAATTTTTTCTACACACATGCATTTCTTCAATGATGTTAGCGTTAAGAAGGATAGCTATTACAATTGCTATTTTTCTAGCCTCGTCGTTACAAGAAAATGGAGGTGTTTCGTCAAGCTCATAAGTGCAAATTACATCATTATAACATTCGTACTTGACATTCATATTTTTTTCATATTCCGTAAGCATGGCCTCGTCATAAGTACCCATTTCTCCTAAAACAGGCCTCATATACCTTTCTATAGTAAAGTCTGGTTTTCTCGAACCTTGAAGCTTATTAGGGCATCTACAAAACAGTTTTGTTTTAGAATCAAGTTGTTGATGTATTTCAAGACCACATTTAAGCCCTAATTTCTTATAATCAAACTCTTCCATAATTAATCATATTTTTATTTAAATTTATTATTTATTTTCATAATAATTTTGAAACATATGGCCCTTCTGATTCATATCCTAGTGAAAAAAACCAATCTTTAGCTCCAAAGCCACTAATAACGGCTAATTTTTTTGCGTCAAAATCTTCAGTTGATATTTTTTCTGCGTGCGCTATTAATTGTTTTCCGTAACCTCTATGCTGAATCTGCGTTATTTGATTAGGTTTATCATCCTTGGGAACCATTTCTCCTACAACCCTAATTTCTCTTATAATTAATGTTTTACCATCATTCAATTCATATCTATGAGCAAATTCGGAAGGTTTTCTAAGTCTTATAAATCCTATTAGATAGTTTTCTATCTTATTCTCATAAGATAAAAAGATTTCATTACCTTCTGATGCCTCATAATCAAGGCGATATAACTCTACATCATCAAAAGAATTTTCGTCTACTATTTCTTTCTTCTTGCTAATCCCGTATTCCCGACATCTAATACACTGGCATTTTTCATCTAATTGCTTTAATCGGTCTTGTACTAATTGTCTTAGATTACTTTTCTTACATCCAGCTTTTATTAAATAAGCTGGTATGTCTCTCATTATTCTTTGAATTCTTACGTAAGAAGGAAGGTTACATTTAACATCAGCAATTAATTCCACCAGTTTTTCGGTTGGATAAGAAATATACTCCTTGTTCTTCCACCAATCATAAAGTTCAGTGCCCTGAATTACTACGGTTGGATAAATCTTTAACATATCAGGCCTATAATTAGGATTAGAAAAAAGAATGTTAAACATTTCTTTATCTTTTAAATAGGTTGATCCAGGTAAATTGGGCATCATATGTGCATTTATTTTTAATCCCGCATCTTTAGCAATTCGTATTGCTTCAATACTATCGGCAGTAGTGTGACCCCTCTTAACTAAATCATAAACTTCATCATATACTGTTTGGATTCCAATTTCTACGCGTGTTGTTCCATAATTTAGCATACGGTCAACATCTTTCTCCTTACAGTAGTCAGGTCTTGTTTCGATTGTGATTCCTATTACTCTTCGCCTTGATTTTTCAGCTAAGTTTTTCGCATCTTCGAAATTATTAACCCTTTTTTCAATGATACCTTCCAATGCTCCTTTTACGAATTCTTCTTGATATTTAAGATCAGTGGAAAGAAAGGTTCCACCTTGAATAACAAGAGAAATCTTATCTATTTTATGACCAATTGCCTCCAAATCTCTGATTCTGCTTTGAACTTGTTTATAAGGATCATAATTGCAGTTAATAGAGCGCATTGAAGAAGGCTCTTTACCTGTATATGACTTAGCAACCTTGGTGTCAGGTTGAGAAGACTCACCCGGACAGTAGATACACATTCCAGGACATGGGAGAGGTTTAGTCATAATTGCTATAACAGAGACTCCAGATAATGTTCTAATTACTCTCCTTCTTAAAAGTTGGACAATCAATTTCTCTTCTTCTTGAGAAGCATATGATAGCACGGTAGCATTTTTAATTACTTTATGATAATTGTATTTTTTTCCTAGCCTTCCTTTCACATTTGTAATTTTATCTTTTGAAGTTTGTGGATTTTTTAATAAATAGGCTATAATATCCCGGGAAAGCTTTTTAGTTATTTCAGATTCATCTGATGGATTGTTAATATTCATAGTAATAAAATTCTTATTGTTTTAAATCTCTGATGATCAGGATTTCTTTTCCATTTAAATTATTGCCGCAATATGGGGCAAGATTTTCAAAGAATTCCATTGGAGCAATCGACTCTTCAGGTGTAAAAACACCCTTCGCCGTGATTTTCCCCTCAATCATCATTATAGTTGCGATTGCTAGGGGTACTCCAGTTAATCCAGCCATCTCATCGTAAGGATTTCTCGCGAGTGCTACAGCAACATTCTTTTTAAGACCGTTTTTCATTCCATAAGCTATGGCACATAAATCTGGAGGGCCTCCATAAAATTCTTTAAAGGGGGCTCGCAGCATTTTAGCTTGTTTAAATAACCTTAAGAATTCATCTTCCAAGGCAAGGGAGGCTTCTTTTATTGTAAGTTCTTTATTAATGATTTTTTGTCTTATTTGACGAGTAATTTCAGTTGCTGTTTCTCCAATATACATTCGATTCGAGATTGTTTTCGCTTTAAGAGTTCTTGGTAATGTGACAGGTTCAGGATGTCCAATGTGGCATGCGTACATATCTTTAAAACCCGGGAACTCTAATCGTTCTGTCTCGGTAAGCGAATTAATATATATTATTTTACCATCTTTATATGTGGGGATTTTTTCAAGAGTTTCGAATAGTAGATGCTCAATAGCAGCGTTAGCTTTTTTAGGTGTTGGACCTAGCTTCTTTTTCAATTTTTTTGGGTTTATATAATATTTGGGTTTTTTCCCCTCTTTTGGAAGTGCCCATACGCCCCATGCTGTAATAAGCTCATCAATTTCATCCAGCATTGAGCATGCATAAACCGCTAAAAGGTTTGTAATACCTGGGCTTGCCCCTATTCCTATGATTGCAGTGATATTTGCGTTTTTGGCTTTTTGATCTAACTCAAGAGCATCTAAAGTAGGCTTCCAATCATCACATATATCAAGAAAATTCTTTTTTACTTCAAAAATAGCTTCTAAGATAGGAATTTCATACTTATAATAAGGTCCAATAGTATTAATGACGATATCGTGTTCTTTCATTAATTTTATAAGCTTCTCTTTTTCGTTTATATCAATTTGGACAGCTTTAAGTCTATCCGATCCAACAAATTCCACGAATGTTTCTGCTAATTTAATGTTAATGTCAGCCACGGTCACAGATGAAACTTTGGGGGAATCAAGTAATACGGCTACTGCCATTCTTCCCATATCTCCTGCACCACCTAATGCTAAAACTTTCATGATTTTAAAATATGGAGCTAATTGATTTGGATTTTCTTACCTGAAAAATCTCTCTTAAATTTACCAAAGTCTTCCATTTCTTTCAGTTGCTCTGAGCTAAATACAGTCCCATCTTTACAAACTAACAAACCTAAAGGATCTATTGCACATAGACCACATAGTCCGCATCCACATCGCATGATTCGTTCTAAACTTGCCTGTAATTTTATATTATATTTTTCACATATTTGAAAGACTTTATACATCATTATCTCGGGACCGCAAGTGTAAGCTATAGTATTCTCAAGTACCTCTTTTGATAGATCCTTAATTTTTTTTTCAAAGTTATCTGAAACAAAACCCTCTAAACCATAACTTCCATCATCAGTACAGAAAAAAACCTCAGATTCTCCCTCGGTTAAATCGTGAAATTCGTCCACATAAATCAAATCACTGTCAATTTTAGCACCCTCAATAATAGAGAACTTTCTATTAGATTTATTAAGTTCTGATGCTAAAAATCTTAGAGGAGCCATACCAATACCCCCTCCAATTAGAAAAACTTTCTGAGATTCATCTTTTGACATTGTAAAATGATTGCCTAAAGGTCCTCTGAGTCCAATATAATCTCCTATTCTTAGATTATGTAAGGCATCAGTACATTCTCCGACATTTTTAACAGTTATGCTCCAGTTACCTTTTTCATCATATCCAGATATTGACATAGGCACTTCGTCTACCCCTGGAACCCAAAGCATTAAAAATTGTCCAGGTTTTGGAGGATTGGGAGGATCGCTCAATGGGTTTTCTTGAACATTAAAAATGAAGGTCTTTATTCCATCACATTCATTAAGAATTCTATCTATTTTTACAGTTTTAATAGTATTTTCAGTCAAAATCGGGCACCTCTTGAGTTTTGAACTGATGAGCTAATCCTTTTATGTCATTTATAGATTTATATTCTTTGTCCTTTAGATAACGAATTATTCCATTATTAATTTCAGTAATAATTTCCGCTCTCTTATATAGAGCCGTACCGATTTGTACTGCTGAGGCTCCAGCTAGAAAAAATTCCACTACATCTTGCCAAGAGTCTATTCCTCCGCAACCTATTATTGGTATTTTTAAAATTTTGTATAAATCATATACTTTTTTCACAGCTATGGGATGGATTGCCTTCCCGGAGAGCCCTCCATTACCGTGAGATAATATAGGTCTTTTAGTATTAACATCAATTTTCAGCGCTGCTAAGGTATTTATCGCAATAACTCCATTAGCACCTCCCTTTTCAGCAGCTAACGCAATTCTCTCTATATTTGTTACATTGGGGTTCAATTTTACAAAAAGGGGAACTGTCAGTTTCTTTTTTAGAAATTTTACAAGTTCATAAGTTAAGTCCTTATCAATTCCTATGGAAGATACTTCAGCATGAGGGCAGGAGATATTAATCTCTATTGCATCAGCTCCAGCTTTTTCCGCTTTAGAGGCTACATCAAGATAAGATTCGTTAGTATTTCCAAAGACGCTTACGATTAATATTATATCATATTCTTTAATTTCCTTTATTTCTGGAATAAAATCATCGATTCCAGGATTACCCAACCCTACGCTATTCATAAAAGTACCTGGATATATCTCGATTATAGAGGGATTTTTATATCCTTTTCTTGATACTGGCCCTATAGATTTAGTAGTAACTGCACCAGCTCCAACATCGATGACTCTCTTCATTGAAGAGAAAGACACACCTAAAATCCCAGAGGCTAAAATTAAAGGAGATTTTAGATTTATTCCAGCAATATTGATTTCTAACATTATTATTAATTAAGAAATTATTATTATTATTATTATTTAAGAAATTAAACTGAAGATTGGTAAAAAAATTGAAATGTTACATCGTTGATACATTATGTGGAATATTCGCTCTTAATGAGACTGGAAACATATTAAATTTCCTTGATTTTGATGATAATAACGAAAAAATAATTGAATTTTATAATTCATTAGAAATTGATTTAATTTTAGATGAATATAAAGATTTCCTAATAGAATTAAGAAATTCTGGTTCTGATGAATTCATTTTTGATAATAAAAAGTTAGAATTATTAACGATTGAAAAATTAAATCTTAAATCAGAATTAGACATATCCTCATTAGAATTCAAGAATTTTCGTTTAAATTTAGAAAATCAATTAAAAAAGGTTGGTATAAATAAAAATCGTAATGAAATTATAGCAAAATACAAGGAGATTAATCAGGCTTTAATTAAAAATAAAGTGAGCCAAGTTGGAGCTCAAAACGATGTAGTTATTAGTCAAATAATTGAAACTTCAGATATAATTAAAAAATCAATAAGTTTATTTATAGGTCGTCTTAGAGAATGGTATGGATTGCATTTTCCAGAATTAACAGATAAAGTTATTGAAGATAATAGCATTTTAACTAAGCTAATTTTAGTCTTAGGTCATAGAGATAATTTTACTATCGAAAATATTAAGAAAAATTTCGATTTAAAAGAAGAAAGAGTCAAATATTTATTTAAACAAGCCTCAGAATCAATGGGATCGGAATTAGAAATTAAAATAATTCAGAATTATGCGAATCAAATTTTATCACTAAATTCCTATACAGATGAATTAGAAAATTATTTAGAAGATTTAATGGAAAAAACCGCTCCGAACCTAAAATCCTTAGTAGGGGCATTAATAGGTGCGAAATTAATTGCGAAAGCAGGGGGATTAAGAAAGTTAGCATTCATGCCCGCATCCCGAATTCAAATATTGGGAGCTGAAAAAGCATTATATAAATTTTTAAAAACTGGTGAAAAAAGACCTAAACACGGATTAATCTTTCAATGGAATAAAATTAGAGGTAGTCCTCCTTGGATTCGTGGTAAAATTGCTCGTGCTATTGCAGGTAAGGTTGGACTCGCTTCTAAAATTGACTTTTTCTCAGGTGATTTTATTGGAGATCTTCTTTCTAAAGAAATTGAAGAAAAAATCAAGAAGATAGAAGTAAATCATCCAAATCCTCCCGTATCAAAATCATTTAATAAACCAACTAGATCTAATAAAAATCAAAAAAGAGGAAAAAAAAGGAGATAAAAAAATGCTAGAGATTAGAAGTCATCCAAAACATTATGGTCTGTTTTTATCTGGTCCTCAAAATAATGTAAAAATATACACAAGAAACCTGAAATTAGGCAATAGAGTTTATGGAGAAAGACTAGTAAATTTTAAAGAAACTGAATATCGAGAATGGGATCCTTATCGGAGTAAGATTGCTGCTTTAATATTACAAAATCCAAATAATAATTTCTTAAAAAATGATTTAAAGTGTTTATATTTGGGTTGCGCGTCAGGGACATCAATTTCACATCTTTCTGATATTTCAAAAGATGGAATACTATATGGAGTTGAATTCGCTGAAAGAAGTATACGACAATTAATTCAAAATACTTCTGAAAGGAATAATATCATTCCTATCTTAGGAGATGCTAGATTTCCAGTAAATTATGCTAACAAGATTTTTACAAATATTAATCTAATATATCAAGATGTAGCTCAACCAAATCAAGCTGAAATTGCCATTGCTAATGCTAACTATTATTTAGACAAAGATGGAATTCTTATTTTAGCAATAAAATCTCAATCAATCGATAGTTTGGTAAAATCAGAAAAAGTTTATGCAATGGAAAAGAAATTTATTGAAAAGTCTGGCTATGAAATAATAGAAATCATAAATATACATAAATATGCCGCAAATCATATTATCCTAATCGTTCAGAAAAAAACTAAGTTAAATAATCAGTAATCTTTTTATTATTTAATTCTTCATTTATGATTTTACGAGTGGTTTCCCATGTTTTTCTGACAAAAATTGGCACTTTTTTATGTATTTTAATCCAATCTCGGAGAAAATTAGTTGTTCGTGTATCAGAAGGATAACCTGAACCTATTTCTCCATATTTCTGTTTTAATCCTTCTATAAGAGAGTCTCTCTTATCTTTCGCAATTATCGAAGCTGCAGACACAATAGGATAAATATCATCAGCTCTATGTTTTGAAATAATATCTCTTGGTTTGTAGTCCAATAGTTTAAGAATTGATTCTCCAAATCTATCTTCATTTACATCGGCGGCATCTAAATAAATTATATCGGGCTTTAGTTTTTTAATAATTTCAGCCATTTTTAACTCTTCAAGCCGGTTTAAAGTAATCCTGTCCGTTTCTCTCTTATCAATTTCTTGAGCAGAGATAATAATATAGTGATAAGAGGCACAATTTTCTTTAATTAGCTTAGCTAATTCGCATCTTTTTTTTGCCGTTAATTTTTTTGAATCTTTAGCACCAATTTTTACTAAGTATTCGAGATTATCCTCGTTGAAACAGACTCCACATATAACCATTGGACCAATGACGGGACCTTTTAGCAATTAATTCGAGATGAATTATTTTCTACCTGCCTCGTCAATGCCACAAAACAATTTTTTAAGATTATTCCCCTTTTTTTCGGATGAATTCAATAAAGTCAGCTTCGGTATCAATTTCTTCTATGGATTTAATTTTAACTATAGGTAAAACATTTTCTAAATCATGTGGAATTTTTAAATCGTTATTTACAATAAATAAAGCGTGCTTTTTTAACAATTTTGAAAAACTCATTAGAAGTTTGATATTTAACTCATTTAATTTACTTTTTTCTTCAGAAACTCCAGAAAATAGAGGAAAGAAATTATTCACACCTTCTATTTTGTCCTGTTTTGAATAAATTGATAAATTAAAAGGTACTTGCCCTTTTTTATACCAAAAAGAACCAACGCCTATGTCATCAATAATTTCTTGAAGATGGGATTCAAAGGGGCTTAATTCTTCATTATTTAATATTTTTTTTTGAGGGATACTAAATTTAAATTTCCACTCTAAAATATCAATTTTTTTGAAAATATCTTCATTTTCTAATAGTTTTAAGATTTTAAAAGCTATTTTTTCAGACGGGCGTATTTTTTCATTTTCATAGGCGGAGATAGTCCTTTTTGTTATGCCAAGCTCGATTGCAATATCTTTTCTTGAGATATTTTTTTGTTCTCTTTCAGTTTTCATTAGAGTTCCATCTAAAAAGATAACACTTCCACCTCTTTTTGCAAAAATATAAGGATATGAACGATTCTTTAGTATATTTTCAAAAGTATTTAAATTTATAAAGGGCAATCCTTCTCTTATATGGATAGTATTATCTTCCAAATTCTGATAGCGATTTTTAATCCCTATTAAAACTGGTTTAGATTTTAATAATGATGATAAAGTCTTGATACCTGTAATTATATTTTTATTCAAATTGTCAATATTAGGAAAAATTTTGATTAATAAAATTGAATTACCTTTTTTTACAAGCAAATCGAAACAGAATTTGGCTTTAATATCAAAAACTAATGTTTCATAATTAGCACTAATTAATAATCGATTAATGTTTTCAATTATATTTTTAATCATTACTATTAATAAATATTTTTAATGATTAATATATATATAATAAAATTCAAATTCTCTATTAAGAAGATTTAAATCATTGGTTTTTACAATACAAGAGAATAAAAGTTATATCTTTATGATATAGTTATTATCCTTCACATTTATGAGAATTTCTACTATTAAATCATTAAGAAATAGGATTTTTATATTTCAGATTCTATTAATACTGATTATATTTGAAAAGCAATTTTTTTATATTAGATTATTAATTTAAAAATAATAATTAAAACATTCATTAATTTAAATAACTGATGATATATGTTAAAAATAAATAAAGCTGACTTTTTGCCTATTGAGCAAACGGATTTTCCAGAAATAGTTGAGAGAAAGGGTGTCGGGCATCCCGATTCTGTATGTGATGCCGCTGCAGATGCTTGTTCAAGAGCGTTGTGTAAATATTATTTTGAGACTTTTGGACGATATTACCACCATAATGTTGATAAAGCAGCGTTAGTTGGAGGAGTATCAAAACCAGAACTAGGTGGAGGCTTAATACTTGAACCAGAATATTTTTTAATTGTTGGTCGTGCCATCAATCAAATATTAAAAGAAAATAAATTAGAATATATTCCAGTAGCCACGATTTGTCTCAATGCTTGCAGACAAGTTGTAAGCGATGTCTTTCGTAATATCGATGTTACATCCGATCAACACATACAATTCGATTATGCTGTTCGACCAGGTTCTTTAGATTTAACTGGAGTTTTCGATGAATGTTGTACTTCGGAACAAGTGCCTTTAGCAAATGATACTAGCTTCGGAGTAGGATATGCACCTTATTCAGATGTAGAGAAAATTGCATTAGAGGCAGAATATTTACTTAATTCTGATGCCTTTAAAGAAAAATGTAAAGGATCTGGTGAAGACATTAAAGTTATGGTACAGAGAGTCGATAAAGATATAGATATTACTATATGTGGCGCAATGGTAAGCAAATATATTAAAGATAAAGATGAGTATGTAAACTACACGAATCAGATGAAAGACGCAGTTTTAGACTTAGCAGCTAAGATCATCCCAGAAAAAAATGTCACTTGTGCCATTAATGTAGGAGATATCATCGATAAAAGCATTTTATTTCTTACAATAACGGGAACAAGTGCGGAAGCTGGAGATGACGGAGAAGTAGGGCGTGGAAATCGCAGTAATGGATTAATTACGCCATGCCGAACTATGAGTTTAGAGGCTGTCTGTGGAAAAAACCCAATTAATCATGTTGGAAAAATCTACAATGTTTTGAGTACAGAGATCGCCAGAGAAATTATCGAAAAAGGTCAAGGCAATATTATAGAAGCTCATGTTAAGCTATTAAGTCAAATTGGAAGACCGATTACGGACCCATGGATAAATAGCATAAGTCTTATACCCGCAGAAAATGTGAATTTCGATAGCATAAGAAAAGTTGCTGAAGAAGTATCAGCAGAAATGCTAAGTAGTGAATATTTGCTCGCTTTACGAGAAAGACTTATAGATGGTAAAGTACAAGTATATTAAAAATTCTTTTTATTAAACAAAAATTTTTTCTTTTTTATTCTTTATTTTTAATTGTTAATTAGACTATTTTTTACAAAAAAAAATACTTGATATTTGTTATTTCAATGAGCTTAGATAAATGGTTAAAACCCACTAAAAAGGAAGAAGAGCTGGAGAAGCTAAAAGAAGATAAAAAGGAGAAGGGTGAAAAAAAGGAAAAGCAAATTAGGAAAAAACCTAAAGTTCCACCAGATACATTAAAGAAGGATGATGCAACATTAATAACTCAAAAAGATAAGTTAAAAACTTATTCTAAATTCATTCTTACATGTTCTAAGAAATGTGGGTATCAAAAAATTAAAGTAAAGAAAAAGCTAACAGAACTTGATAAAATATGTCCGAGATGTAAAGGACAAATGAATGTTAAAAATGTTTAAATATAATTTTAAACTTTAATTTTAGAGTTTTCAGGTATTATTTCAGTGCTTTTTTCACTTTTCAATTTTTCTAAATCAAAAATTGATTCGCAGTTAGGACAAGTGTTTTTCTTTTTGGAATATTTTAAAATTAAATATATTAGAAAGCCAATTCCAGTAAATATAAGAAAGCACAGCACCTCATGATACATATGATCAAAGTTTTTTCTTCGTAATACCACTTTATGTTCACAGGTTTCACAATAAGTCATAATTTTTACCGTTAAAACCAACTCTTCATTTCAAGAATTTTTTACTACTCCTAATTTTATATATAAAAAATTAATAAATATACTTAATTTTTGTTAAAAACACTCTAAGATTTTAAAAATCAAGATTTACAATAATAAAAGATATAGATAAATTTATTTTTAATTGGAATATAATAAAAATTGTAGCAATCATTTTGCATTTTCTTGAATAAAATTTTAAATCTTAAGTTGTATATTTAAGTAAAAACAAAGAATTTTTTTATATTATAAAAAAAATGCCTAAATAAGGGAAATATAATGTCAAATTGTTATCATTGTGGAGAGCAAATAATAGGAGATCCTTTCAAATGTAGTGAATGTAATCAGAGTTATTGTTCTTTACATAAAAACCCTGTTAATCATGATTGTAATATTGTAAAAGAATTAGCCAGTTCATCACCATATCAATCACGAGCTCCTGCTCAACTAGCAGTACCAGATTCACGGGCACAAAGAGATATGGAATCTTATTTGCAGCAAACTACTTTAACGGGTTCTGGTATTAGGGGGACCACAGATGGTACTTTTAATTGGTATCATCAAGAAGTGTTAGTCCCTGAAAACGCTTTTGATCCTGACTCAGGAATAGAATTCAAGGGAATTTTTTTATCTCATAAATCAGAATTAATGCATTTATTAATTGGTGCTGTTTTAATTTATGCTTTAGGATTATTATCTTTCTATAGTCAAGTTATGCAATTTAATGAGAAATTACAAGGGATAACTGTTTATGAAAATGTTATATGGATGTTATTTTTATTAGCTGGAATATTCACGGCGGGTTTTTTATTTCATGAATTCGGTCACCGTCAAGTAGCAAGACATTATGATTTGCAAACAAAATTTAGGCTTCTTACATTTGGAATGGTATTAACACTTTTTATTCTGGCTTGGGGATTGATATCTTTATTAACGGGAGTGATAATGATACCCGCCCCTGCCTTACCAGGGGCCGTAGTGGTTTTAGGTTTAGATCAAATAGATAAAAGGACAGGTTGGTGTAAATCAGCAGGTCCATTAGTTAATTTAATACTTGGAGCAATCCTTTTAATCATTTCATTTTTCATTCCTGTAGAATTATTTCCTTTGAATTATGCTTTAGTTGCTGGTGCCAGTTTAAATTTCATGTTAGGATTATTTAACATGATTCCTATAGGGATATTGGATGGACAGAATATATTCAGGTGGAAAAAATCCATGTATTTTATTCTAGTCATCTCACTAGGGACGTTATTTGCAATATCATATATAACAATGAGTCTATATATAAACCAATTTACCATTTGGATTATAGAGAAAAGTTAAAACAACACTTAGCCTTATTATAAAATAATTTCTTATTTTCTTTTTTATATTTGAAGAGTGAAATAGAAGTATTAATTAATTCATTTCTACAATCAATAATGAAATAAGTATGAAAAACAAGATTTAATTAATGATTAAAATTTTTAATTTCTTTTATTTATATTTACAATCATTATTATTAATTTTACAGTAATATAATAAAATTAGGTTTTTAGATTAAGTAGGTAAAATAAAGGGGATAAAAGTTTTTAATAGAAATTAAAAATTTAAGAATAATAAAAAAAATTGAATAAGATTAATAAACAAACAGATCAATATAAAATATAATAAATATAGGTTAATTTTAAAATATAAAATATATAATAAATTTAAAAGGTTGATTTAATAGTTAGCCCAAAATGAGGTAAATATAATGCCATTATGTTATCACTGTGGTGATGAAATTAAAGGAAAAGGGAATGTATGTGATAAATGCAACCAAACATACTGCGATACACATAAGGAACCAGAGGTTCATGAATGTGAACTTGTATCTGGAACAACTGAGGTGTCTAAGTATCAACAGATAAATCCTATATTATTATCAGAGCAATTAGAAAAAGATGGAATAGATACTTCTTTCATACAAGGCCCCCCAGCGGGTACTTTTTCTTGGTTAGAGAAGGAAAATATGGTTCCAGAAAATGCATTCGATATGAGTTCTGGATATGAATTTAAAGGGATCTTTTTAGTTAATAAACCAACACGCATACATCTATTAATAGGCACTGCTTTAATATTTTTTATTGGATTGCTTCAATTTATTCATATAGATTTTCTAACAGGATTAGCTGATGAAAATTTAGCATTAGCATATGGAATATTCATCTTAGCAGCGCTTTTTGCAATGGTTTGGTTATTTCATGAATTAGCCCACTTAATAGTAGCAAAACATTATGGATTGACAGTAAAATTTAGACTTCTTACACTTGGAGTAGTTGGATTGGTACTTCTATTAATATTGGGCATATTACCCCTTGTAAATATACCAACTGTGCCCGCACCCATACTTCCTGGAGTAGTTGTAATTTTAGGCTTAGAAGAATCAGAAAAACGAGATAATAGGGCAGGTCTATGTAAGGTAGCGGGTCCAATAGTAAACCTAGCTTTTGGTGCAATCTTGCTGATAATATCATTTTTACTTCCAATGGATAATGGAATGTGGCGATTCAACATTTATTTAGGTATACTAGCGACTATGAGCCTCCTATTAGGATTATTTAACATGATTCCTATTGGAGTTTTTGATGGAAAAACTATATTAGATTGGAATAAAAAGATTTATTTAGGTTTAATAATAGCGTTTGCAGCACTGATAACTTTATTCTACCTAAACTATTTCGTAGTTGGTTTTTCAATGTACTATCCTGAAGATACCATAGACTTAATTAAATTTGAATTAAAGCCTGTAAGTACTTAGTTAAAAAATTTTTATTTTTTATTTTTCTTTGAACTATTATTAGAATTATTTAAGAACTGAACATAAAGTACTGAAATAAAATGCTAAACTAAAAATATTAGTAAATATAATATTTTAAATAATTATACTTTTGAATAAGTATTCTTGAGAAATATTTTAATAATAATTGATAACCTAAATATCGCTATCGTGAAATATCGTGCCACATTGTGAATTTTGTGGAACTTTAATAGATTATTTACCATTCAAATGCAAATATTGTGGTGGGATATATTGCAAAAAGCATAGACTTCCTGAGAATCACGAATGCACTTTTGAATTAAAACATACATCAGTTATTCCTAAAAGTGATTATTCAACAGAGCAAAGTTCACACTCTAAAATAAAAATAAGTACAGGACCAAAAAGACTATCTCGCCCCGCGTCTGATTTTAAAAATCCTAAGGACCTTGATAAATATTTAAAAAAGGAAAGGAAAGTAAGAGAAAAGGCAAGAATACCCGCCAATATAAGTTATTCTGGAGGAACATATAGAATGGCTGGAGGAGACACTTCGGGAACTGCTTTTCTAATCGTATCAATTATCACTATGTCAATTGTAGCATTATTTCTACCAATTTATTTGTGTTTAAGTCTATTTGGGCTTTCAAATTATTATATTTGGACATTTTTTTCTTCACTCTTTATTAGCTATACAGAGGATTTATTTGGATTATTTTTTCTTATATTTTTAATTATAATGGTTTCAAGTATTACTAGAAACATTGAATTACAATTTGGAACAAGATTCTATATTAAGTTATTCTTTATTTGTACGATAGCCTCATTATTATTATATCTTTTAATTTGTATTCTTTTATTTCCAATTTTTCCAAATGCTTTTTATTATATACCTATAGGTTTTGCTATAGGAGGTATTTATGGTTTAATTGGATTTGTAATATATTTTAACCCAAAAAGAGAAATGATACTTATATTTTTCTTTATTCCTATAAAAATGAAGGCTAGATCTCTTTTATTATTTATGATATTGCCTTATTTATTATTGGGGATATTATTAGGAATTTTAATTTCACCTCATTATTTTGCTGTTTATCTTCCAATGATGGGAGGTGTAATGGCTTCCTATATAATATTTAAAGTAAAATTTAAAAATTAAAAGGTTATATAACCAAAAAAAATATCAAATAAAATTCACTTAATTTTATATCTTTTTAATAGATAATATAGAAATTCTTAATTATGCCTGAAAAAGAAAAAATAGGTCGAATTATTGAACTCAACGAAGATCTTATTTGCAATAACGATAGATTAGCGGAACAAAACAGCTTAACATTAAAAAAATATAATATCAAATCTTTTGATGTAGTAGGAGCAATTGGGGCTGGTAAAACAGCTATATTAGAAAAAATCGTTCAGAAAATAAAAAAGAGAATCCCCGTTTTAGTCATTAATGGTGATGTAGTATCTAGAATAGATGCAGATCGTATTGAAAAACATGGTGTAAAAACTATACAAATAAATACGGGACGTGAATGTGCATTAAATTCTTATCATATATCTCAAGTTTTAAAAAATAGAGATTTAGAAAAATATTCTGATGGTATTTTATTTATAGAAAATGTAGGAAACCTAATCTGTCCTTCTGACTTCATCTTAGGAGCAGATAAAAGAATTATGGTAGTCTCTATATCGGAAGGAGAACACGTAATAATTAAACATCCACTTTTACTAAAAGCATGTGATTTCCTCCTAATAAATAAAATTGACCTCTTAGATGTTTTAGATGTTGATATAGAAAGAATGGTAAATGATGCTAAAGAAATTAATCCGAATTTAAGGATATTTACAATTAGTACAGAAACAGGAGAAAACATATCAAAATTGGTAGATGCTCTTGAAATCAGATTAAAATCAATTAAGAATTAAAAGAAATGAAAATTATAATATATTAAAAATAATTAAAAAAAAAGGCATGATTAGTCGTGTATCGCCAATATAATACGGAATTAGGATTTTTAATTGATAAAATAATTAAAGTATATCTTGATGATGATAAATTTTTTGTAGGACAGCTTAAGGGAGTATCAGAAGATTCAAACTTGATACTTGTTAATGCGAAGAATGAAAAAAGTAAATTATTTCCAAAAATCCTTATAAAGAGTAATTTTTATAATTATGTCACTGAAGAGGAAGACCCATTCCCCATGAAGAGTTTAGCTGATCGAATAGCCACTATTTTTTCAAAAGGACATGTTGATTATAAAGAAGATCAAAATATAATTTCAATATTAAGTGGAAAAATTGTTGTAGATGAAGATGGTGTAAGAGGAAGTGGCCCTTCAGCTGATCGTGTTAAAAAAATTTACCAACAATTTGTAATGGATATTGAAAATCCCCCAAAAGAATAAAGATTTTTTTATTCTAATTAAGAACTAGTGTCCTTTTCTTCAAAAACCTCAAGCAAATTTTTTATTTGTAGATTTTGAATAATATTTTTTAGAATTGCTTTTCCTAATGGTGTTATTTTAATGATATCTAAGGTTTCAATCCTTATTTTTCTTAAATAATCATTTTCAATTAGAAATTCCACATCAGAATCCCATACTTCAGCAAACATTTCTTTTAAATCTTCTAACTTTATATTTTCTTCAACCTCTTTACTTAAAGCTAAAATTAATGCCAATGTCCCATATTGGCTTGGTGTAATATCATCATCCTTACCTTCTGATGTAAGAACATAATATTTTTGATCTAAAAAAATTGTAGAAATTAATTCAAAACCCACATTTTTTAAATTTGTATAAATATCGTTTATAATTTGGCTAAAATCTAAGTTAGTAGGGCATAAATTTTTCAGATCTTCTTCTCGAATAATTTTTTGTTGATTAGTTAGAATAATTTTTGTAATATTTCTTACAGTTTCTTGATATGCATTATTAGCTTCCATCTTATTATCAACTCTTGTTCTTTTTTAAGATAATTCTCCAAGATTAATAATTTTTATATTTTCAATTGGTTTTTTCATTTCTAGATTAGAAATTATAAATATTAGGGTAAATTCCTTCAAGTCTTCCTCATTCTCAAATACAGTAATACTCTTACGAATTGTTCTGAAAATAGAACCCCTTTTATTATATTGAGGTGGTAATAATAAATTTGAAAAAATTATTTTTTTAGATTTTAGAAGAATATTTATAGATAAATATAATGTGATGATGAAGAATATTTTTTCAGGAGTAGTTAATTGGTCAAA
Organism: Promethearchaeota archaeon; assembly: GCA_016839905.1. Next base: position 32,095 of record JAEOTJ010000342.1, read on the forward strand.
ATTAACTTCTTCTTTATTAGAACGAAAAAATTGAATGGTAATACTAAAAGATTTATAATCTTCATCGATAACCATATTAAAATTGCTTTTTAAATTGATTTCTTTTAAAAATTTGTTATTTATTCTTTCCAAATGTTTCTTTAGTATTTCTAATTTTCTAAAACATTCAATACACTCAGATATTTCTTCCATTTTATGAGAAATCATATAGTTTTGTTGTTTATTTGTTAAAGTCGTATTTAATTCTTGAAATTCATCAATTAATTTTGATAAGTCTGTAGGGTTTGTTATATTAATGATTTTAAAGGAATCGCTAATTTGTATTATTTCTCTTTCAATATCTTGTAGTTCATCTTTTATTTCTTGAGAATTTCTGATTATCTCCAAGGATTTAAAATTTATTTCAGTAATATTTGAATCTTTATCTTCTTTAATTGAATTTTTTAATTCTTCTTGAAGGCTTTTTAAACGAATTTCATCATTTTTTATTATTTTTTTAATTTTTTGGTAATCAATATCTAATTTTTTGTATTTTGGATTAATCTCATTTAATTTTAATTTAACCTTAATTAATTTCGTTTTAATTTCGTTTATTTCATATTGAGATTCTTTAGCCTTCTTTTGAAGAAGTTTTATTCTTTCGGCATTAGATAATCCTTTATTATCAACAAAGTCTAAAGAAAAATCATCTTTTTTCCGCTTTGTAGGATCCCCCATTTCACGCGTTATCTTATTGATTTCAGAGAAATTGTCTTTTTTTTCTTTATTTAAATTTTGAATCTTTTGATTATGGTCCTTTATTGTGTGGTTTATTTGATTTATTTGGTTTTTTATTTTAAAATAATCTTCTTCGAAATATTTTAACTGAGATTTATTACTATTTAAAGAATCTTTTAATTTTTTAATCAAATCTGTTTTTGCTGCAATACTACTTGATTTTTGCTTGATTTTTGAGAGCTCTAATTCTTTATAGAGGGATTCCTTCCTAATTATTAAAGAATTATAATTTAAGATGGATATATAACTCTGTATAAGTTTTATGTAGTTTTTTAAAAGATCGATATTTGATTTTGAAATCCTTCTATACTCTTCTATATATTCAACCAATTTAAGAGCTTGATCGATATTAGTGTAGTTATCATTTAAACTCTCAATAACATTAATTAAATCTTGCAAATATATAATATTGAAATTCTCTAAGACTTCAAAAAAGATAGCATCATCAATATCGCTAATTGCTTCTTTTTTGAATTTACCTAATAAAAGATTAAACCTATCCTTTATTTCAATTTTATTTCTTCCTAATGTAATATTATATGGTTTGTCGATTATTTTAAAAACACTTTTTAATCTTTATTTTCGAACTTTTTTATATATGTTTTATATTCTTGAGTTTTTTTCTTCTTTCTTTCCCGAACTAAATCAAGAGGATCGGTCTCTTCATCCTTTTTAATTATAAATTCTTCTTGAATTCTACGATCTATCTCATGTTTGAATTTCTCAATTTTTTCACTGATTTCTTCGCTGATTTTCCTCATTTCTTTTGGCTCCGCTACGATTTCTTTTAAATTCTTTCTTTTTTCTTTGCGCCTTCTTCTATGAAATTCTTCCTCTGAAAATTTAAAATAGTCTTGATAAGATTGTTGTTGCTTTTCTTGTTTTTTCTGTAATTGTTTAATCTTTTCCTTTTCCTTAGTTTCCTCAATGATTTTTCTTTTTTCTTCTAATTCCTCTTTTGTAAGCTTAGTTTCAACATCATTTAGGAATTTATTAAAGGTAATTTGGTCATTAATATACACTTTTTTGAAATGCTCTATTAAGACGGGATTAATATCTTCAGGTATTCTACTTAACTCTATCTCTAACCTTGCTTTAATTAACGTATCATAAAAGTCTCTAATTTTTCTGATAGATGATATAAACAAAGAGTTTGATTTTAACGATTCTATTAATTCTAACCAAACATTTGATGTTATAGCCGGAATATAAGATGATCTATCTATTATTTTACTAATGTTTTTGTTTTCAATCAAGGATAGACCAATTTTTTTTGTGAAATTTTGATTTAAATTAAGATTTTTCAGATTTTCTTTAAAAGAATCCTTATACTTTTTGATTAAATCATCATAGAGTATAAGAAATTTATTTACATTCTCTTTAGATATTTTTATTAATTTTTCATAAATGTTTTGTAAAAGACCATTGAGATCTTGGATTTGAGTATAATATTTATCATTAAAAGTCTCTTTCTTAATCTCATTTTTCCTCTTTAAAAGAGTTTCATAAATTTGATCTAAAGTATTAATTTTTCCCTGTAAATCATCAATTGGATTAGTGATTTCTTTTATTTTCTCCAAATTAAATAATTGGTTTTCAATCATAATTATTTAAAATCCCTTAAATATTATTATATTTCTGGGGGTCCACTATTTCTTTTTCTTTCACTTTTATTATTAGTCGTTTCTATATTATATTTTTTTGAATCAACTGAATTTCCATAAGTATCCAAGTGTATAGCAGTACCACCTACGATTTTTAACGACCGATAAAAAACATCATAGGTTAAAAATTCTGTTTGCATAGCTTTAAATAAAGCAACTCGTGTTCCTCTTTCTATATCAGAGCCAGAATATCCATGGGTTAAAGTTATTAATCCTTCAGTTTCAATGCATTTTAATATTTCCATCCAAAATGACTCCCCGTCAAATTCAGACATTGAATACCCTAACTTTATTTCTAAATCTTTTTCAATCAATGCCATCTCCTTATACTCTTTATCTAGATTTTGTTGGATTTTCTGATCTATTCCGATTTTAGCATTATTCACCTTTTTAAGAAAAGATTCAATTATTATTTTTCTTAAATGGTAATCTGGAAATTCAAAAGATAAATGAATTGTAAAACGACGCCAAATTGCCGAATCTAATTGGTGCTCATGATTCGTAGCCCCAATAATCGCCAAGGGATATCCTTCATAATTTATACGATCAATAACTTGTAAGAATGAAATTACCGCTCTTTTAATTTCTCCTACTTCATGTACGCTTGATCTTTCTGAGCCAATAGCATCTATTTCATCGAAGAATATTACAAAAGCACCTCTTTCTTTGGCAATTTCAGCCGCTAGATCGACTACTCGACGGATTGTCTTAATTGTGTCTCCTAAAAGAGAGGAAATTAACCTATCCGCCTCAACAACACAGATCGGGATATTAAATTTCTTTGAAAACGCTCTTGCAAGTGTAGTTTTTCCTGTCCCTGGAGGTCCATAGAGAAGGGTTGTTAGATTTGGAGTTAAATTTGCTTTTTTAAGTTGATCTTGAAGGGCATCATATTTTTTAAGAGCTAAGAAGAAGTCTTCTAATATTTCTTTTTGAATTTCATTGCCTATTATATCATCAATATTTTCTTTTATATCAGAAGGAAAATATACGGCTCCATATTTACCCAAACTTTGTTTGATAATATCATCAGTATAAGTTAATCTATCTTTAGATTCATCATCTATATCTTCAATTTTTTTACTCATCTTTTATTCATCTATTTTTTTATTTTTTTTTTCTTTCTTTTTCAAATCTTTTACAATAAATTCCTATATCATCAATTAAATCCTTAAGATTGTCTACTTGAGCACCAATAAAGTTAAAAATTTCTTTTCTATATTGGATGCTATCTCTAATCTTCATTTTATCCAATCCTAGATAATTTGGAAAACAAATAAGCTTCATTAAGTAGGGTAAGACCTTCTCATTTGTTTGTAAATCCTTAAATATTGTATAAAAAATATTCTCATCAGATAATTTCCATTTTAAGATCCCCATATAAATTAAAAAAGCAAAATTCATTGCAATCCAATTTATTAACTCTTTTGATAAAAACCCGCGTCTCATTGATGCAAATGCTAAATAATATAATATTAGGGTTTCATTACTGAATTGGGATGTGTATCTTATTGTTCCATCTGTTTGCTTTGACTCTCTTAAAAAATTATTTTTTAATAATATCTCTATAAAATCTTCTTTAGGTGCTAAAAATATACCGTCTAATACACGGAGTCCTAATCGTTCAGCAATACTTTCTAAAGCTTCCTCTTCTGCATTTGCAATCGAATCGATATAGGGTGAAAAGACATCACTATTTAAAATCATTGGAATTTCATAATTCTCTTTTTCCGGAAATAAACCAAAATTTGGATCTAGATTATAAAGAGAGGTTATATTATTTATAATTTGATAGACTTTTGGAGAGATTCCTGGAATTAAAAAGAAATCTGGGCTTTTTAAATCATCACGGTAATAAGTATGCGGTTGGAGAATATGTCTTTGGCATTCATAATACTCAGGTGACTTTTTCAACAATAATTCATAAATCGTACCAACATTATTACCTCTGGGTAATAAAATTTCTTCGATAAATTTGACTAAGGAATATAAATATGTGTTTTGAAGATTAGTTTGGTCTGGATTAGTGATATGTTGTAATACATTCAGGGCATCAACAGATTCATATAAAAATTCAATTATGTAATCTTTCATATCTATCGTGGTGATTTCATCCCTGTATTTAATGATAAAATCTTTAATAATTTCATATACATTAGACCGGTACATTGCTGAAAATTCTGATAAAGCACGTACTTTACGAATATTTCGTTTTTCTTCTTCTTGTCGAATAGAATCTAATACTTCGGGATCTATTAATAAGTCAGGATCGAGTTCGATAATAATTCTTCTCGTTTCTCTAAGAATTGGTCTCATATGGCTAATAAATGTAAGATATCGGGGTAAAATATCGGTCCATTTTTCTCTTACCATTCTATATCACACTACTATATTATTTTATTCTTTAGTATCTGCACCAATAGTAACTTCTGCGAATATATTCGCTATCTCAACAAATATAGGGATCTCAACCCTTACCATATTACCAAGTATCCACCTATTCACATCACGCAATAAAAAACGTATTTGGGAATGTAATTTTTTATTTATATCAGAGTCGATTATTGTTGAAAGCCATAAACCTCCCCCAATTCTGTATGCTATGATTTTAATTAATGGTTCAAATAAGGATTCTAAGACTTGTTTCATCATCCAAGATTTAGGAATCACACTCATAATCTCCTCATTATAAGATGGATCTCTCATAATAGGATCAGTATCTTCTACGGTGAGTTTAGGCATAAAACTTAACAACAAAATTAGGGAAAATATGGCAGAAATACCATTTGTTGTAAAGTTTCCTCCAATCTTTTTAAGATCCCCACGATTAACTGCAATATTTGCTAAAAATATGCATATAAAAACATTTCTATCAAAAGCTTCGGACACATAAGCCTGTCCCAAAATTTCATCAATAATAATATATTTTTCTTCCAGTATTTTTAAAATCCCATCCGGAAACGTATAAAAAGTATATTTTTTTTTTTCACTTCTTCTTAAATTTTTTTCAACAATAAGTTCCTTTGATACAAGTCCAAATAAATCCACGAGCTGTTGAAGGTGTTTTTTAATATATTGCCGTGGTTTATTAGGATCTCCGAACATCGCAAAAAATTGGTGGTCAACAATATGAAAATCATTTCTTTTACTAAAGGCTTCAACCATTCTATCAATAACGGGTCCTTGAGTTCCCGATGCTATTGTTTTTGTTTTCGATGACACAAATCCGTTTAGTAATTCATTAATTATAAAATCTTGCTCATGAGTTCGAGACTTTAATATTTTCTCAAACGCTTCTACGAAATCTATAGTATTAGGGAAAAAAGCGTTTTGAATTTTATCATCAATGGCTTGCTTGAAAATCATTCCATCATTATTAGGAAAATGAATTCTCATATTATTTAATCTACTTAAAAGAGCTTCTTTAGCTCCGGGTATGTTTTCTACATCTCGATTTTCTAATTGCTCGATTGCTTTTTCAAGCCCTTTAACAAAATCTGCTAATAAATCTCTCCAGGTAGGATCTTTTCTTTCAACCATAATATTTTTTTAGTTTTCTAATTCCCAATTTAATTCTTTTGCAATTCTTCTTAAAGCATTAATTAAAGGTTTTAAAAATTTCTTATCGTAAATATTGGGGGAAGAGACACCTTTTTGAAGTTTCCATCCCATCTGAGTCCCTTCGCCTATTTCTCTTTGACCGTATTTTAAAATATTGCCTAAATCTCTTGCCCACCAATAAAATCGTAGCCATTTTTTATTAGGATTATCTTTTGAATAAATCACAACTAAAGCTTTCCATTCTCCCATTAGCCATTTAACTGTGATACCGCTTACAGGCAGATAATAATTCACAGGAAAGTTTGCATGAAAGTTATTATCTAAATCTTCCGGTGCAATATTAAAAATTGGTTGGTTGTAGCCTTCAAGAATGATTATTTCTCCACAATGAGGACATTCATAATGAGACTTCATTTTAACTATTTTTTTATTACATTTTGGACATGTTTTATTTTCGGTAATTCTATATTTTATAATGTCTAACTTTTTTTCCTTTAAGAGTTGTTCCTCTGATTTTGGCTCTCTCTTTCCGAATTTACCTTTCCATACCCAAAAATCATCAAAAGAATCATCTATTTTTTCTAAAGCTTTGATAACATTTTTAAGAACTGCTACATCGTAAATCTTTATCATTCCTGCGTGTTGATAAAATGATTTTGACCACCATGATAAACGAACATATTTTTCACTTTGTAAATATCCCGAATGACAGATTAATGCTGCAAACCAACGGGTGTCCGTTTTATTTATTGTTATCCCTTTTTCACAAATTTCATATTGCTTATTTAAACTGACATTTTTATGAAAGTATTCCCCATTTTGAAATGTGCCTTCTTCAAGCTTTTGCTTTTCCTCTTCTTCTTTTTTCTCATCTTTTTCTTTGATAATTTTTTTACATTTTAGACACTGGAAAATCCCTGCAACCAATGGCTCCATGTCCACATCACAACTGGGGCATTTCAATTATTCATCACTGCTAGTTAATAAAAATCTTTCAAAATCTAAATTTAAAAGTTTAATATCTTTTTTATTATATTCTGAAATTTTATCTCGTATATTCATAATTTCTTCCCTTAGATTGATCAAGGATTCTTGAATTTTATTCACAAGATTCTCTTCATTAAAGGATACTTTCTCAATAAATTCTAAATAACTATATTTTTTTTGCGTTCCAGAATAATATTTTTTAATTTCTAAGATTTTTTCTTGGATCTGTTCCATAATGTATCTGTAATTTAATAATCTTAATAATTTTTCCTTCCATTCTTTAAAAATAGGATTCTCATTATTAATATTATCAAACTCAAATTTATCTGATAATTTTATCTTTTCTTCTTTAAGATAATTTACAATATCCTTATTTTCTTCTATTGCTTTATTTATTTTCTTAATTACCATCTTACTATTTAAAGTAGAATCATATATAGTGATAAAATCTGTTATTTTTTCCAAAATTTCTTTAAACCTTTCATAAAAAGCTTCTATTGTGACTTCCATTTTTATAGCTTGATAAACATTCCCAAATTGGTCTAAAATATAATAGAGGTCATCAGAGAGAGTATAGTCATGCTCACCTATTTTAAAAATAAATGGATGGATGATGCCTGTTCTCTCACAATTCAACCCCTTTAGTCTTGTGATCGCTAAATTAAAGTTTCTTTTTGAGAGAAATTTAAATTTTTTTGTAATAATTATGAACAGAGTATCGATAGGCGTCATAATAGTTCCTTGTTCTATTGTAACTGTTTCTTCACCTATTTTTATTTGGAAATCATCTTCTTTTTGTTCAAATTCTTGTTTACTTCTAATATTTTTAAATAATCCTAGATCTATTGCTACTTCAAGAAATTCATCACTTAAAATATTCAAATTGTTTTTAAATATCTCATCTAATACCAAGATTTTTTCATAAGATTCTAACAGATCTTGATCATTTAGATCATTGAGTAAATCGTTTCGTATAACATATAGGAAGATTATAATATATCTCATATTAACATCGTCAAGAATTTTATTGATGAGGTTCCTATCATACTCTAATGATAACGATTTATGTTCCATGACTAAAATCCACTACCTTAGTTATAAATTACATATTCCAAATCAGTAAAAAAAGATAATATTAACAATTAAACATTGCAAAAAAGTTTTTCGATTTTTTAAGGAGAAACCAAAAAATTTTTTAGATTTTATTTCTTTTTATCTTTTAATATTTGATAAAGTAAATTTCTTTTTTTTTATGCTTAATATTAATTAGATTATTAAATAATAAGGAGATTTAAATGGGAAGAAGAAAAAGAAAGCAGCAGACTTACAAACGAGTAAAAAGGGTTCCTAAAATTTTTACATGCCCATCTTGTGGTGAAAAGAGTGTTAAAGTTGAAAATATTAGGAAAAGTGCAATAGCTACTGTAAAATGTGGTAATTGTGGGCTAACTAAAGATGTTCTTGTGAACTCAATTTCAGAGCCAGTTGATGCATTTGGCGATTTTATAGATATTTTTTATGCCGATCAAGAACTTCAAAGATTAGAAAAGCGCGTTGAAAAATTAAAGAAGCAAAATGAATATGGTGATATTGCTTTATGCTATTCTATTTTATCAGATATTAGCAAAGCTAAGGCGACATTGGTAATGGAAGATGAAGATAACATAGATATGGATGAAGTAAATAGATGGAAACTTAAAGCTGAAGAATATAAACGGCTCGAAAAAGATGCTTTATTACATTTAGAATCTGAAGAGCTTGACAGGGGAATTAAAACTGATGATGAATCCTTATTCGCCGAACATGAAGAGAGTGATATAAAAAAAGAGCGAAAGATTAAAGATATTTTTGAGGATTCAGGATTTTTAGAATTTTAGGAATAATGATTAATTTCAAAAAAGTATTTTAAAAAGAATTTTGAAATTCAAATAGCATTAATGTGTAAAAGAATTAAAAATGAAAGAATAGTAAATAAATATTAATTTTTTAACCTGATCGTCGCTTAGCAAATAATTGTTTTAACTCACCCATAATAGCACCACGTAAACTTACTGGACTTGCAGGACGTGCAGGTCCTGGTCCTCCAGGTGGTGGCGGACCTCCAGGTGGTGGCGGACCTCCAGGTGGCGGTCGTGGCCCTCCAGGTGGTGGCGGACCTCCAGGTGGCGGTCGTGGCCCTCCAGGTGGTGGCGGACCTCCAGGTGGCAGACCTCCAGGTGCTGCTATGGGTCTTGCTTTAAGATCTGAAATATCATGATATATAGTATCCATTCTATTTTCTATATCTTGAATTTGATTGAATAGACCAGATAGAGAATTATCAACTAAATCTGGAATTCTAAGGACAATTGACATAATTTTTTCAACGATATAGCCAAAAGCATTAACTTTTTCCTCTATGGGACTCCGGCGAGCATCATTTAAAAACGAGGCAAATTCTTCCGCACACATTTTTTTTCTTCTTTTTATTTATTTGAAAAATTTTA
>JAEOTJ010000343.1 GCA_016839905.1 Promethearchaeota archaeon
AGCCCTATCTATTGCTTTTCTAATCGCGGGACCTACCTCTCTACTTTTAGATGTGCCTACTCCAAGAAAACCATCTGAACCTACAAGTACAACTGCTTTGAATCTACTGCGTTGACCGCTGGCGGTCATCTGCTGTACCATCAGAATTTTGACCACACTCTCCGAGAGTTCTGGCAAGAGCATATCGATAATCTCTTTCTCTTTTACAACCAGGTTATTTTGAAAGATCTTATCTAAAGTTATAAGTCCCTGCTGCACTAGTTCCCCAAGCTTGGTCTTAGGAATCCATTCTTCCTCAACTCTTCTTCTTCTCTGCATAATTTTCATCTCAATGTTTTTAGATTAAGCGATTTTTTCAATATTTTTTATTATATTCGTAAAATTTTGACTAAATTTTAATGGATCAATATTTTGTTTATTTAAATAACCTGAAAACATTTGTTCGTATTTTTCTGGCTCATTTTTTTTCAAATATTTCGCATATTTTTCGATTTGGGAACCATTAATTTTTTCTTCAAGATTCTCAGGAAAGAAATCTTCATTGTAAGGAATTTCAATTCCAGATTTTAAAAATCCCTTGAAGGCTGCAAGTACTCGATTTCGATGATAAAATATACCTAAATCAAGAATTACCTCCTGAATGTTTTCTTTTTTTGCTCTTAAACCTGCTAAATAGCCCGTAAGATATGCGGCAGGAATATTTCCAGTATTAGCCTTCCATCCATAATTTTTTGTTAATTCTTTTGAAAAAGCTGAGACAAGAATTTCGTCTCCTTCTATTTTTGATTTTATAACTTGAACTCTAACATGATTATTTGATACCCTGATAACTAATCTTAATTTTCGAGATTTTAACAATTTCAATCGACTATGATAATTAGTTTTTCCTTCAGCTCTTCTTCTAAATGGCCTGCGATATCTAGGTCCTCTTGCCATATTTTTTCCTCCCTCTTTTAATTAATTCTTTTTCCTTAATATGTCGATTTAATTGAGCAACGCTATTGAACAATCCCCCTTTAGCGTTTTTATATAATTTTCTATAAGTTGCTGTTGTAATCAATTTGCGATCTCTTAATTTTTTTAACTCCCTTCTTTGAGGTCTAATTCTTTGTATCCATACCCTTTTTTTAGGAGTCCTAGCCCCTTTTGTACCTTTCCTCTTTCCATAACCACGTCCCCGCCCTCTTTTCTTTCTTTCATGATTAACTTTATTACGATAATTTGAAATTCCTTTTTTATAAGATTTTTGAATAATTCCCTCCTTAATTAGATTGCGGATATCTTCGCGAGTAATTGCTAGCTTAATTTCTGAAATGAGATATGGATCGAAATAAACTCTATTTCTTCCACATTTCAAAATCTCAGCAGCCATTCTTTTTTGAGCATTTAGATTCATATTAATCGCACCTAATCTTCATTATATCTTATTTTAATCATTAAGTTCATCAAACATTTCGTCTTTATCATATATTTCATCTTCATCCTCTAAGCCTTCTATTGATGAATCTAATAAAGCTTCCAAGCTCTCCATTTCTTTTTGAGAAACTCCAATGTTTAATATTTTAAAATTTTTTGATTGAGCATAATCAATTAAAGGAAGCCTTTTTTTAGCACCTAATTTGCTTGAAATTTTTAATGCATGAATTTTTGGACTCAATCCGTTCAAATCAGCTTTAGTGGTTATTCTAACTTCTTCATAACCAGAAGGATGTAAGCCTCGAATCTTTTTAGGACTTCTATATCCAACTGTTGGTGATTTAACTCCCGATTTCTTTTTTTTGCGTGTTTTTGAATCGATTCCTCTTGCCTTTCTCCAAGAATCTTTAACTCTTACATAGCGCCATGATTCAACACGCCTAAATGAAGGCCTTTTTTTCTTCATTTTCTGCCGAATTTTTATTAATCTCTTATTATTTTGCATTGTATCATCCCCTCCTTACTTTATCTCCCATAATATTTCGTCCCCTAACATTTTTTTATATAAATATACACCATCTTGAAAGACTCTTGGATCTTTTTTTTTTATTCGGCAGCATCTCTTAACGTTTGCAGCTGTTTGACCTAAAAGTTCTTTATCAGGCCCCTCAAAAATTACATCATCATTTTTGACTGTTATTTTAACATGCTCAGGATATTTTGTTCTTCTTGGGGCTCTTTCGCCTAGAAAATTCACGATATGGATTTCTTTATCTTTTTCTTTAACCTCGATATTACAAGGGAAATGGGAATAACAGATCTTGCTTATATACTTATAATTTATTTGAACACCAAGGATTAGATTTTTTACTATTGATGTTATTGTTCCAATTAAAGCTTGAGTTTTATTTCTCGGAAAATAGGCTGAAAATATGATTTTTTTTCCTTCTATTGAAATTTTAATGCCACTTGCATGGCCAAAATCTTTTAATAGAGGCCCTCCTTTGGAACCCTTAATAATAACTCGATTATTGTCATCAACCTTAATGTCTACTCCCTTAGGAATTTCCAGTTCTTCTCTCATTAAAGCTGTTTTTACCATTCTTCATTACCTAATTTTTTTCTAATAAATATAACATAAAGTCATCCCGCCAATGTTTTTCTCTTCAGCTTCTTTCATAGTTATGATTCCCTGATTTGTAGATAAAATGATCAGGCCTAAACCAGGAGCTGGTAATAATCGCCGTTCGAGTTGCTCGAACTGGGATACTTTATAGTTCAAGCGCATTAGAGCCATGCATTCATTGATTTTACCTAATAAAGCTATTTTAAATTTATTATTGCGCCCATCTTCGAATCTTTCGAATTCTCCGATATATGCTTTCGCTTGGAATATGCGTAATACTCTCTGAAGTAATTTACTGGCAGGACTTATAATAGCTTCTTTCATTTTTGCTCTTTCGGCGTTTTTAAGCATATTCATTGCGTCAGCCAATGTATTGGTCATTTTTTTCACTTTGTTTATACTTCTATTTAATTTCCAATATATTAATTAATTTTAAAGATAAAAATGATAAGTTAATTAAAAAAGGGTCTTGATTATCAAAGTTCTTACAATTAGATTTTGTAAGAATTTATTCAAGCTACTTATAAATTGACATGAGAGTACCTAATTATCTTTACACTTTATTGTTCTATTTAATAAAGAATTGAATTTTAATTTTATTAATTTAAAATTTTAAAAAAAATAAAATAGACATTTTCTATAAAAAGAAATGATTAATTATAAATTAAAAGTTTTTTTTAAAAATAAGATTAGTCATATCGGCGGAATCCAATATCCTTTCCAATTTCATAAAAACATCTACGACATATGTTTAATCCATACCTTCTAATAATTCCCCTATGAGTATGGCAACGTCTACATTCACGCTTTCCCTTACCAGAGCTAACATTTGACTGAGGCATTAATTCCACTCCTAATATTTATAAAAATTCTAAATCCAATTCTTTTACAATATCTACATTAAAATTTTTCTTTAAAAAATATTGTGCTTCTTGTTTTGATACATAATGATGTTTTGAGATTTTAGCTCGCCTTGCCCTTCGAGATTTTACTCTCATTCCAGGCCTTATAATTCTTCCGCATACATCCAAACCCCAGATACCCAAGAGATTATCATATTCGATTCCCGGAATTGAAATATGTTCCCGAATTCCAAAACCGAAATTTCCAAAGTCGTCAAATGATTGACGGAGCATTTTATTATTATTTACTATCAATAATCTTATTAACAATTTTTCAGCTTCTTTACCTCTAATAGTGACTTTTGTTCCAATCGGACGACCTTTTCTTAGATTAAATTCCTTTACATTAGTTTTTGATATGGTTTTTAGTGCTTTCTTCCCAGAAATTGTTTCTAATGCAGTGACTGCCCTTTCCAGTTCTTCTCCCCCACCTCCTACACCAATATTCAAAACTAACTTTTCTAAAAAGGGTTTTCTCATTGGATTCTTTTTCCATATTTCTTCATAATTGGTTGTAGTTTTCACTTGCTTTTTAGTTTTGGTTGACATTTTAATCTACATCCTTATTTTTCATACGGGGGTTGGTATATTTATTTCACTATCAGTTTCACCAATAGGAAAGATATAGTCATAGGAGGTTTGAATTTTCTCTCCATTTTTAGTCTCTATAGTTACTGTACTTGCGTTTGGTCCAAATCTCTTAGATATTTCAATCACTTTTCCAAGCCCCCCAATATTCTTGCCAGCACATATAAGCCCCATTACTCCAGATTCAAGTTTAATATACTTAAGTATTTCTTGATCAGGTAAAGATATCTTTAGTACACTATGCATACTATATTTATCTTCTTTTGGTTTCTTTGGGTCACTTACCCGTATCAGAATATTTCTTCCATCATGTAAATTCAATTGTATATGACCTCCTTTAACAGTAGTTTTATTTGCTAGCCTACATAATTTATAAATGCTTTCTCCTTCAGAAATCTCGTGTAAGATTAGACCATAATGTGAATCAGGAAGAATACGATAATATTTTTTTATCTTTGGAATGCTTAACACATCCATTAATCCAACGGGGAAAGATTTATTTCTAACCACCTTCCCGTCAATCATAAAATACCCCAAACCAATTAACTTTTTAGCTTCTCTGTGGGTTGATACTATCTTTAAAAGATCTCTTATGATATATAAAAGAGGTAAGCAAAATTTCTTCGAATGAGGTCCTGGAGAAGGATTAATAAAAAATTTACCGTGTTTCCTCTTAATTTGTAAATGTGCTGGTGTATTTAACCTTTTTAATCTCTTTGTACCTCCATGTCTAGTCATTTATACCTCTCATCCTCCATTTTTCCTTTTCCTTTCTTGGGAGGTAATAAATCTTCTTCCCATTTCATAAAACCAGCTTTTCTTTCAATCATACTGGCTCGCCATCCATCCATCCGCTTTCCCTCCCGTTTTAGTTTACTGATTATTACTTTAGATATATGGATTGAGGGGTGATATTGTGTACCATCTGTCTTTTCAAATGCAGCCTCTTTAATTTTAACACGTAGATTCTTAGTAATTTCAACTACTTCTCCTTCAAAGTCTTTATATTCACCACTTATTATACGTACTTGATCCCCTACCCTAAGCGGGACTCTCTTGATTCCATAATCTTCACGCAGAAAATCTGCTAATCTACAAGATAATAATTTCGATCTTTGATGGTTTTTAAAATTATAAAGCGCCTTGCGCTGTTTTCCAGGTTTTTTTGATTTTACTCTCATTTTTTATACTATTTCATTATATTTATATAATTAATGATGATATAGAGGCGAGACGTGGATAAATTTCTGCAGCTTCACGAGCAATTGGTCCCCGAATTTCGGTACCTTTGGGATCTCCTTCCTTTGATATGAGAACACCTGCATTATCTTCAAAACATATATGAGTCCCCTCTTTTCGTCTAAATATCCTTTTTTGCCTGACGATTACGGCTTTCAATATATTTCCTCGTAATTCAGGTTTGCCTTTTTTAACTGTCACAGTTACCATATCTCCTACAGTGGCTTTTGGAAGCCTACGTTGTCGGTTTCCACTTCGATCACAATTGATAATTTGGGCAATTTTTGCTCCTGAATTGTCTATAATTATTAATTTTGTCCCATTTTGTACTCCATAACTAGTTCTAGCCTTGACTACTCGTTTCATTCCAGTTTTTCTTCTTGTTCCCATTTAGGCCATCCCCTTAGATTTTAATTTATCTATAATAATAAAAGCCTTTGTTTTAGAAATCTTACGAGATTCGCCAACAATTACCATATCTCCGATTTGAATTTCATTTCTTAAACATTCTGGTAAATGACATGCCATTCTAGAATTTCGGCGTTCATAGCGTTGATATTTTTTTATAAATTGAACATAATCCTGTCTTATAATAATAGTATTCTTAGATTTTTTAGAAACTACTAAACCATTTGTAATTTTACCCCTGATACGAGTACTCCCGTGAAAGGGGCAAGATATGTCATTACATTTCTCTTTAGGGGGAATAATTCCAGGTATGCCGATATTTTTGCTCATTTTTTAAACCTCTTTTTCTTTTTTAAACTTCTTAATCTATTTTCAGGAAGTCCAACAATTTTTTCCCCATTAACTTCCAGTTTATCACTCGAATTTGGTAGATCAAACCTAAAAATATAATTTTTTTTAATATACTTTTTTATTATACTCTTTTTTTCAGTAATTAACATGTTTCTTGTTTCATCAATGACCATACCCATTTTTATAAAATCATTCTCTTTTGTTTTTGATTTGAGTCTTGCGTGCACTCTCAAGCCAATTAAATCATGATAGATAAGATATTTTGGATTAATCATTTTTTCTCATTTATAACCGTTAAAATTCTAGCAATTTGTTTTCTTATTAATTTCGCTTTTGCGGGATTATCTGAAAGTCCTCCACCAGTTTGCATGCTCCTTAACATCATCATTTCCTCTCGTAGAGTAGCTATAGTCCGTTGTCTTTCAATATCCGCCATTTTTCTCACATCTTCAGCCGTTATTAGCTTACCCATTCATTCTTCACCTTTTTCCTCATTGTCTTCTTCAGCAGGCTCTAATGAAATTTCTCGAACATCTTCTTCATCTACTTCATCAACTAATTCTTTTTCTTCCTCAGTAATAGGTTCTTCTGATTCCTCTATAATGATGGATTTTTTATCTATTTCCATTTCAGCTTTAGTTTTGAGTATTTTAGATTCAATTTGATTTTGAGCATTTGCTAAAGCTTTATAATCAACTACAATACCATCACCAGTTTTATAATTAGCGTGCATAATCTTGACAATTATGCCAAGGGTACCCGATTTCTGAATGCATTGAGCTACTCCTTTAGATACAGCCTCTTGAACAGAGTACCCACTCTTGGACATTGTTCCTGCACGAAATATTTGAGTTCGAGCTCTTTGGGATGTAACTTTGCCCGCAATTTTAATTTCTACGCCCTTGACTAAGCCCGTCTCCATTATCTTCCTTAGAATATAGTATCCAGCCCTTCTATAATGACGTCCTCGATCAAGGGAATAGGCCAAACGTTCAGCCATTATTTGTGCATCTAAATCAGGCATTTTAACCTCTTCAACCTCTATTTGGGGCATTTCCAAGCCGAAATTGTCATGAAGAACATCTGTTATTTCTTGAATGCGTTTTCCGCCTTTTCCAATAACCAATCCTGGTCGGCTTGTTTTAAGGGTTATTCTTACACCAAGAGGTGTTTTTTGTATGTCAACTCCTGCAAAACCCGCTCTTACAAGCTCATTACGTAAATATTCATTAATTTGCATTAGTTTAATGCCCTGCTCTATTTCACCTTGGACAAAGTTATTTTGCGCCAATAAAGTGTTTAGCTAAGGGCATTCAATCCACCAATGTTAATTTTTTCACGCATATTAAAAACATAAATCTCTAACTTTTCTTATTTTATTATTTATTATTTTCTAACCTGGGACTTCATAAAGTACAATTTCTATATGACTTAAATATTTAAATTTTGGAGATGATCTACCATGAGCGCGTTCAATATATCTTTTAATAATTCGCCCTCTACTAGTAGCAGCGTGAATTACTCTGCATAAATCTAAATCTAATCCTTTATATTCTGCATTTGATTCACATGCCGTGATTATTTCATATATTCTAGCTGCTGCTTTTTGTGGGTATCTACCTGCGTACCATTTAAATTG
>JAEOTJ010000075.1 GCA_016839905.1 Promethearchaeota archaeon
AAAAAAAAGTGAGAATTAATTAGTTTAAAATTGAAAACATTGAAAGTTTTTAAATTGGTGCAATTACTTTTTTTTTAAGCTTTCTAAGAGAGCATCTACTCGTTTATGGTTATCTTCAGATCCGATATAAGTCCTGAAGAGCCATTCTTGTAAACGCATTGCACTATCTAAATCATAATTAAGGATAATATTTCCTAATTGTTTAGTTTCTTTCAAGCAGTCTCTATCATAGCTGGCCATTTCACGGGCGATTTTAAATACATTTTCGAGCAATTCTCCATCGGGAAAAACTTTATTCACATAACCCATTTTTTCTGCTTCAACTGCGCCGTATATTCTTCCTGTAAGAGTGAGC
This sequence comes from Promethearchaeota archaeon, assembly GCA_016839905.1. Next base: position 356 of record JAEOTJ010000075.1, read on the forward strand.
TCCTTAGCACGCCCTAATCCTATGATTCTCCATAATGGGTCTATTAAAGGATTGAGAGTTAATGTAATTTCACGTTGTCCAAACTTTGCTCTTTCCGAAGCATAGCGAATATCACACATCAAGGTTAAGTCAAATCCCCCAGCGATTGCAGCTCCTCCTACTGCAGCGATGACGGGTTGTTCACAAAACATTATTGCTCTATAAGCCTTATGGAACAACGCTGTAAAATCTTCATTAGAAACTTTTTCTAATGTTCTGATAAAGTTAAGATCAAATCCTGCCGAGAAATATTTTTCCCCACCTGTGAGTATGATCACATTTACGTCGTTATTTTTACTTAACTCATTAAATAAACCTTCGATCTCACCCAATACTCCGGGAGAGAGTGCATTTCTCTTTTCTGGACGATAAATGATAACTGTAGCAACTTTATCCTTGATTTCAAGCTGAAGGTATTTAGTATCCATAATATAAATGTAATCTAATAATCCTTAAAAGGATTTTCTTATTTTTTATTGTTTATTTTAAATTGACTCAAAAGCATTAATTTTCTCAAGATTTTCAAGATTTTTAAGATATTGTCTATCCCTATTTTTAAGTATCTCCTCTTCACTTCGCCCGTCATAGTCATAAAAGCCTTTTCCCGATTTTACTCCTAAATCTCCTCGATCTACCATCTCTTGGACCAACGGATTTTCTTTCCCAAGGCTCTTTCCAATATCAACGACTAAATCGAGTCCTGTAAAATCTTGAGTTTGAACTACTCCAACTACAGGAAGTCGGATTCCTAAGCTTGTTTTTATCGCCAGGTCAATTTGTTCGGGTGTAGCTACTTTCCTCATTAAAAGCTCAATTACCGTTGCTGATATAGAAGTTTGAATTTTATTAACGATAAAAGAACGGGAAAATTTATTCAAAACGACCGGTATTTTATTGAGTTTTTGCATCAGTTTTACTGATAAATCTATTATTTCAGAGGAAGTTTTACGTCCTTTAACAACTTCGACTAACGGAATTATATGCGGTGGTGCAAACCAATGGTGTATTACTACTCTTTCGGGATTTTTAACTTTAGCTACTCTATAAATATCTAATCCGGAGGTATTACTTGCTAAAATTGCACTTTCAGAACACAATCTATCTAATTGTATAAAGATTTCTCCTTTTATTTTACGGTCTTCATATATCGCTTCTACAACCAAATCGGCTTTAGGGGCAACATCTTCAAGATTCGTTGTAGTATTTATCCTCTTAATAATCGAAGGAATCTTTTCTCTTGAAATATGGTTAAATTCTGCTAATGTTTCTAAATTAGATTTCATCAATTTAATAGCATGATCTAGTGTTTCTTGGTTTAAATCAACCAAATCTATATTAAAACCAGATGTTGCATAGACTTGGGCAATAGAATGACCCATTGTTCCAGCACCTATAACCAGGACTTGTTTAATATCAGAAATATCCATTTTATTCAACTATTTTAAGTTTTAATTAATTATTAATTATACGATATATAATAATTAATTTTGGGTAGGTACTAAATTCAGTGGTTCTAAATCTAATCAAGAAAGAAAATAAGAAAGGTTTATTTGTCCGATCTTACTAGTTCCATCACGTTATTACATTCATAACAAAGTAGAGTTTCAGGTTCTTGAAGATTTAAAAATTCATCCCTAGAAAAGGGGTAAATTATGTTGCAATTTTTACAGAAATATCCCATATTAAAGAAATAATGTCCGCATTCCTTGCAAGTAAAATGATAGAATCGTTCTTTTGTAATTGAGCCAGGAGCATGACAAGAAGCGCAATAAACGCTGAATTTTCCACTTTTAAGGGGAGGCCCTAGTTGTCCTGCCTGTGCGTAAGGGTTTTCACTCGATATGGATGAATGAATGGAATTATAAGGTTTATTCGCACCACTTTTAGAATCTTTATTTGCAAACCCACTCCTTGAAATTGATTTTTTTCTTTTTAGAATGAGCAAAGTTGTAGGAGTGATTATAATAACCGAGATAATGCCTATTACTACAATTAGAAAGATTAAATCGATGTCTAGATTTTCTTCTCCTCCCCCTGAAGTTGATCTTAGGAATAAGACAACTATACTATTGTTTGTGAATTTATAGGTATTCATCCAACCTGTTTTAGCATCATAAGATACTTCTAGCTTATTTGCACCAGCTTCCATTGTGTATGACGATCCATCAATCGTTACACCACCCATGCCATAATAGGCTAATTCTAACCATTCTTCTATATCTATCGCACAAATGAATTGATTTACATGTCCACTTCCTTGCCAGGTTTCGTTTCCAGGGACTATTTTGAATACATCAGATTCTTCTCCGTCAATGGTTTCAGTAGTCCCTAAAATCCAATCATCGTTGATTACCATAATGGAATTTATTACTATTTTATATTCTGAACCTTCTTTACCATACATTTCATTAGAACTATCCGCTGTTACTACTTCCCATGTTCGAGTGTCATCTACATCTACACCTAAATCAAAATCTGAGGCTCTAACTTGTACCAATGTGCCAACACTAATCATGCTAAAGATAAAAAATCCTAATAGAAAATATTTTGTCTTCATAATTATTCCTCTAATTTCGTTATATTATTTTTTTGGTAGGTTTTGTGAAATTTTTACTCTTTATAATTATTAATTGTCAAGATGATATTTAAACATTTATCTTCCCAGATCATTTTAACTCCAAGAACGCGTTCTTAATGCCCTCCACCTTGACCGTGGCGATTTCCCATGCTTTTTGTCACATGAGCTCAAACTTGCCCTCGTTTAAAACCCTCCCGATTTTTATTAACCTATCCCAATCCACCCCGGGATGATGTTCAAGAATCTCGGAATGAGTCTCCTTCACTTTTTCTAAACTCCCGCAAATTCTTCTTACATATTGTTCGACGGGATTCACCACGAAGTTCTTGTTGTTCAATTAATCGTCCCGGGTTAGCCCCTTTGTGAAGTCTTTTAAATCTTTAATAGTCTCTAATACGTTCTCTACATGCGGGTTTATCATCATTTTTCCATTCCACTTCCATTTTAAAGGTTCATGTATTATTTTTTAGAATTGAAGCAGGAAAGCCAGAACAGAGCGCGAGAATGAAGATAAAAATCAATCCCTTTTTTTGCCTTTCCCTTTTTTCCCTTTTTGGTATTAATTTATTACTAATCTATTTTTCATAAAGAAAGGTTTATTAAGTCACTAAGTTACTAGGTAATTATGGCAACAATAAAATTTGATAGACAAAATGAATTAGATGAAATTATAGCCCGTATATACTTAGATACAAATAAGAAATTTACAAAAAAAGACCTTTTAGAAATTATTTTCGAATTAGGAATTCAGGACTATCATGCTCTACTTAACAAGATAAAAAATAAAGGTAAAACTGATATAAAAGATTTAAGAAATCAATTTATACACCTTTTTTCAGGATCTCTGTCTGTCTCAAATACTGATGATATTAATCCAAAATCGATTTGGGAGAAACATTTAGAGGATTAATATGACAATATATTTTTTAGATACAAATATTTTATGGTGATATTTTGTCAAGAATTCAAACAATCATCAATTAATTAAAAAATACTTGGATAATCTTATCTTAGATGCTCAAAATTCTTTTATTATAAATGAATTTGTTATGATAGAATTATTTCATTTATTAATTAAAAAAAAAGGAAAAGAAGGTTTTAGAATAGCATCATTGTTACTAAATGAAAATTATCCCT
>JAEOTJ010000344.1 GCA_016839905.1 Promethearchaeota archaeon
CCGTTTTCTCAATTTGAATTTGTTCCGCAAGCTTCATTATTACAAATAACAAATCTTCCTTTATTTAAATAATAAAAGAGTTAAAGAATTTAGAAATTTTTAAAAAGAAGGTAAATTAAAAATAATCTATTAATAATAAAATAGCGATAATTAAAAAATGACTGAAAATGAGGAAAATCTATTAGATATATATATTAAAATTGATATATTTTATATCAGTGCTTAAGATTAGTTAGATTTCTAATTAGTCTTTAGTACGATTCTATTTTTTTTCTTCTTTTCAACATATATCGAAATTTGATTAAATATTAAAAAATAATACTATTTATATTTATACTATATTAAAAAAAAAAAATTATAGGAGAGTTTTTTTAAAAATGACTGAAAATAAAGAAGATATTGCTAAATCTCGGATGTATGCAAGACAGCAACTCATCGATGGATGGGATCAAGATGTTGTAAATGAAGGACGCATCATGATTGTGGGCGTAGGCGCATTAAATGCGTTATATTTAATAACGTATGTGTAAGGATGCGAAATAGCTAAAGACTTCGCTCTTATGGGTATCGGTAAGTTAATCTTGGTGGATTTAGATACGATTGAAACATCAAATTTATCCAGACAAATGTTATTTAGGCCGGGCGATGAAGGGCGCCCGAAAGCAGAAGTCGCAGCAGAGAGATTGAAAGAAATGAATCCTTTCCTAAAGATAGATTTTTACTTTGAAAAACTACAAAAATTGCCAACATCTGTCTATGAAGAAGCAGATGTAGTAATCATGGCATTGGATAACTTTAACGCCAGATTAGACTTAAATAAGATATGTCTTAGACTCAAAAAACCAATAGTGGAAGGAGAGAATTATTCATCTCATTTCGAGATTTCCCTAAAGCACTGTTGGATTTGAAGGTCATGTCCAAATAATCATCCCAGAAGGATCAGAAATACAATATAAAAATCGTGAGGCTGAAATAGAAAAACTAATTGAATCTGAATTATGGTATGTTGAGGGACCTGAATACTCGGAGTATTTTCGAGCAAAAGAAAAAATAGAAGAATTGGAAGATATGGTTTATATCCTTAAGGAACAACACATTGAGCCTGTAAGAGCTAAAATGCGTGAAAAAATTGAGAAAGAGTTTGATGAGAAATATGCAATGGATCTTTTAGACAGAACCGCATGCTATCGTTGCATGGTCCCTATTCCCCCTGCGGATAGTAAATTAGTTGCGGCATGCACTTTAAAGGGATTACCACGTAATAGAAATCACTGTGTTATAAAGGCTGAAGTAGATTTCGAAAAAGAATATGGTCATAAACCAGATATGAATGATGATGATGAAGTCTTAAAATTGAAAACATTGGCCCAAGATCAATTAGAAAAATTACGTGAACGCGTCTTTAATGAAAATATTACTGAGGAAAAGCTAGCAGAAATGACTGAAGCTGAGATTCAAGAAATGAAAAATAATATAGAAAAAACTTTTGGTTCAGATTATAAATTTGAAGAAATGGAAAATATCTTGGGAAACAAGATTGCTGCCATTCAAACAGTTAGCTCAATTATTTCATCAATTGAATCTCAAGAAGCTCTAAAACTCTTATTTAGGGTCAAAGGGAGAAACATAGGTCCTCCAATGGATCCTCCATATGTGAATTATAATGGAGTTTATGGACAATTTGATGCCTTAGATATAACTAAGAGAGATGATTGCCTCGCTTGCGGAAAGATTGAAGGAGAAGAGAACGTTCAAATCGTAGTTCCTTTTGATGCGGATGTGGAATACATTTTCAAGGCAATGGAAATCATTGAGCATCCCTTAGATTCAGAAACATGGATGATTACAAATCCAATGAATAAAGAAATTTATTGGGATCCTACTTCAAGTAATCCTATTTTCAAGGATCCAAAAGTAAAGCTACAGGGAGATTTAAAGATAAAAAGCAATGATATTCTTAATTTAACACCTCTAGGAAAAATGATTCAAGAAACCGAAATCAAAAAATATAATGTAATCATTACATTCATGTAAAAACATAATTTTTTATTTTAATTTCTAATATTTAATTTTCTATTTACAAGTTTTATAATTTCATCAATAAGGTAAGCAGCAATATTCGCATTTTTTCCTGTTTGTAGATCTTTTGGAAGATCACCAAAATAGATCATTTCCTCTTTTTTAACTTTAAAATGTTGTTGTATTTTTAATAATCCTTTAGGATCAGGTTTCCATTTCCTCACGTCCTCTCTCCCCGTGATAAAATCAAATTCTTCAGAGATATTTGCTAGTTTTAATGCTTCTATTATGCCTTTACGGGTATTAAGAGAACATATAGCAAATTTAACGTCCTTATTAACGCCAAAATCTTCTTTATTCTTAATAAAATAAACCGGTTCTTTAATTATCTTGCTTTCAGGAATCCCTTTTAGTTCATATTCTCGAATGATATTAAAAAAAATAGATAATTCTTTCTCATCATCTCTTCCTACAATATAATCAAGGCAATCAGTTATAGTAGCAAAGTTAGATGAGTCAGTATTATAAATTTTTGAATATCTATCGCTTAGTAAATTTTTTAAATATATCCAATCTACTGCCAGTCTAACTAATGTACCGTCCAAATCGAATATGATTATTTTTTTACCTGTAAAAGAGACCATTTCTTACTCTTCTTAAATGATGATGATTATAGATACTTTACTTAATTAAAACTAAAAAAAAGCTTTTATGAAGAAAAAATAAAACATTTTAATGATTAAAGTCGGAGGTTTAACCAAAAAAAAAAGAATTAGAATTAAAAGGGATAAAAAACTTTATATTAATCTAAAAACTAATTCATACATGCCAAAGGAATTAACATGTTATTATCATCCTGAAATTGAAGCTGATGCAAAGTGTGATAAATGCGGAAAGATTATCTGCTTGGAATGTGTTAAGAATTTTAATACACATATTCGTGGATCTAACTCTTCTTATTATAGCTCTCGTCACCAATATTGTATTCCATGCTATATTGACATTGAAGGGAAGCGTTTAGCAGGGTTAAGTTTTCGTAAAGGAACTATATCTCTTATTATTGCATTCACGGTTTCTGTGATTCTTCTTTTAATACCCTTATCGATTGGAATTCTTTGGGAACCTGACAGTTCTTATTCTAATCGTGTTTTTTATTCAGGTCAAATGAATTCTAAAAGATTCCTTATGTTTATACCAATTATTCTCATAATTATTTTATCCATTTCAGCAGTTTTAATAATGATATTTAGAATTCAGTATTATAAGGTAAAACACCCAATAAAAATAGCAGAAGTCAAAAAGAAACGTGAAGACTTTTTCAAAACAGTTACAAATCCTAAAGTCTAAATATTTTATTTTTACTTTTTATTTTTTCTATAATAGAGACCATTTTTTCACTGAGTAGTATTTTTTTCATTATTATTTATATATGGTGTTTTTTGGTTATCTATTTCCTGCTCCTTTTTTATCCATATCCATATTATACTATAACAGATTAAGATAGGAATAGTTTGCATTGCCTTTATGAGAAAAAAGGGATTAAAAGAGTTAATATAGCCAAAAGAGATTGTGATATCAGCGATTAAAGCCCCCACAACAATACATGAAAAGATAATAATTAGTATCTTTATTTTTCCCATTTTTCTCATTTTCGGTTTTTTCAAACAATAAAAACCATATATAAGTATTATGAAATGAATTGGAATAAACATCCCTAAAAATAATCCAAATACATTACCTAACTCGTAATAATGAGACATATTCAATAAAATTCCATAAATAACTAAAAAAATTTGAAATATTTCAATGATAACTATGATTACTGATAAAAATGATTTACGATAAGCCCTCCTTTGTTCATGTTTGATAATACCAAGAATAATTAAGGTTATTAAAAATATTAAAGAGCTAAGTCCTAATATGAAAATTGATGTTGTAAGATTATTTCTTTCTGTCATTTTTTCATCTTTTTTTTATTAGATGCTAAATTATTAATGAACTTATTAAGATATAAATCTTATCTCTTAATTTTTATATCTAAGGATTTCTGCTATACTAAGATGATATTATTTTATTCCATAAGCTTCATTATCATAAAACCTAAATCCTCTTTTATTTAAAAAAATAAGAATTTAATGGATCTAGAAATTACTAAAAAATCGGTAAAAAATATAAAATAATCATAATATATAACCAAAAGAAATAAAAATGAGAAAAATTAGTAGAAATAATATGGAGGATACAATCGTAATAAAAACAAAGAATCTCACAAAATATTATGGAAAGTCTCGTGGAATTGAGAATTTAACCCTTGAGGTAAAAAAAGGTGAGATCTTTGGGCTACTCGGACCAAATGGAGCTGGAAAAACTACCACCATTAGAGTCCTACTTGACTTCATTCGGCGGACTTCGGGAGAAGCTCAAGTATTTGGAATGGACGTGAAACAACATAGTACTGAAATTCGAAGGAGAACTGCTTATTTACCTGGTGAATTGGGATTTTATGAAGAAAAAACGGTGCGAAAAAACCTTCAATTCCTTTTAAGGATGTATAATAAACCTGTACCCGATAGAAGGATTGAAGATTTGGCAGATCGCCTTGATTTAGCTTTAGACCGAAAAGTAAAAGAACTTAGCAAGGGTAACAAGCAAAAGATCGGAATTGTCCTTACTTTTGCACCAGAAACTGAGCTATTAATCGTTGACGAACCTACATCAGGATTGGATCCTTTTATTACGAACGAGTATTACAAAATACTTTACGAACAGCAAAAAGAAATGGACACTACAATTCTTCTAAGCTCTCATCTTTTGGGTGAGGTTGAGAAAGTTGCTCATCGGGTGGGTATAATTAAAGAAGGAACGATCGTGGAATCAGAGACCGTTCAACACCTAAAAAAAATAGCCTTGAAAAAAATTAATATAGAATTTCCCACCACCATTGAACTACAAAAATTTAATTCTAACATCCCAACTGGAACTGTTGATAACTTAAAAATAAGCGGAACGAGCGTTTCTCTTACAGTTTCTCGTAAAAATCTAACTAAAATCTTAGATATTCTAGGAAAGGTCGAAAAGGTAAGCGATTTAGATATTAAAAGTCCCGATCTCGAGGATATATTCATGAAATATTATGAAACAAGTTCGAGCAACGTGGATTCATTAGAAAAGAAGAAAAATAAAGCTGAGGAGAGTGATTGATTAGATGGGTCAACTTCTAGCAATAGTTAAAGAAAATGTTAAAGACAAGAAGTGGCTAACTCTTCTTCTTGGGGGAATGACGGGATTGCTGGGGATTTTAATAATATATATGATAGCCCAACTCGATTTAGAAGCTATGGATGCTGTTTTCGAATACTTCCCAGAAGAAATGCTAGATTTTTTTGGAGGGGCGTCTGCCATAAGTAGTCCTTATGGTTTCCTTACCATTGAAATATTTAGTTTTATGTGGTTGTATGCGGGGATATATTTGATTTTTTCTGCCAGTTCGCTTCTAGCGCAAGAAGTCGAAAAAAAAACCATCGAGTTGTCCTTGTCAAAACCAATAACTAGAACTAAGTTTTTGGGTTGTAAAATCGTTTCGCAATATGTGGTTATAATAATCATGATGGCTTTAACGTTCCTTATACTCTCTGGAGGGATAGCAATTTCCCAAGATTTCATAGACGAGGGCCTTTATTGGGATCGCGTGTGGGGGACATTCATTGTAGTTGTCCTATTTTTAGGGGCTTTATCAATGATTGCCTTTTTCGGCTCAACAATCTTCCTTAACTCCAAGAAAGCTATGATAATAGGCATAGTGGCACTCTTTTTGATGTATTTTATCAACGGATTTTATTCTTATTTGGATGAACTCGAAAACTGGAAATATTTTACGCTTTTTTATTACTACAATCCCGTCGATTACCTCGTAGAAGCAGATGTTGATTTATTTATTCGGGATATAATTGTATTAACATCGATAAATTCCGCGTTTGTACTCGGAAGCCTCGTAGTTTTCAATAAAAAAGACATTCCTAATTAAAAACATTAAATTATTATTTATTTATAAAAATCTTTTACTTCTCCATATCATTAATATCTTTTTGAATTTCTATTAGAAGCTCCATATATATCTTAATAACTGGAGAAAAGGAGCTTACTAGTTTATAAAATCCTTGGTAACCTTCTAAATGTTCTAGTTGTTTTTTTTTAGTTTCCATTTCATTTTTAATTATTTTTAGATCATTTTCCCATTTACCTAAGTGTTCAATAATATTTTTTGTATATTTTAAAAATGTAAGTCCTGCTGAGGTACTTACATATGTAATTTTACCTTTAGGTGAAACATCTGCTACTTTAATAAGTCCGATATCCACCATTTTATTAATCTCCTGGGATATCTTACCCGCAGATAATCCTGTAACTTGCCTGATAAACTTTTGAGTTAGGAATTTTCTCGTAATAAAAAGCCCAAGTATCTTAATAAATGCAGGATCTTTACTCCTAAACACGGGCCAATTAATTAAATAATTCAAAATCTGATCCTCTATAAACCTTACTTCTGGATCAAATTCAACAGGATTATCCAACACTTATCACATTATTATTTTATATCTCAAATATTATAATTTATCTATAGCTTCAGAAAAAATTTTTTGATAAAAATCCATAACTTCTCCTAATTGTTCTAATCTTTCATATAAAATTAAAGCTCCTTTTTTATTTTGAGTCATAAGTGGTTTTAAATCTTCTATATATTTTTTCAAAAAAGGTTTTACGTTCCTTAAATTTGCCAAAAATAATTTTATTCCAGCTGAGCCAAAATCTTCTATATTTATTGCAATGGAATACTTGTATGTATGAGTTCCAGGGATAAGCTCTTTTTTTATTAAATTTAATCCTGTTCCAATTGATAATAAAGTTGAAATTGCACCTGTTGATAGTCCCGATTTTTGATGCATTTGTTTCTGCGTTAACGCCCCAAAAGTAGATAAATAATATGAGATTAATGCCAGTTTAGGGCTAGTTCTCTTTTGTTCAACAATATCAAGATAAAAATCTAAAATCTTTTCGGCATATGGTCTTAATTTTATGTCAAAATTCTCAATCTGTTTTTTTTTATCCAAATCTTGCATCTTTATATATATCTAATAGTTAATCAACTATTTAAATATTTTCAATTTTCATATTTTGTGAACCTGACTCCCAAGGTTTTTAATTATGAGGAGGTGGGTTTCATAAATTCTGAAACTTGGAAACATTTATATAGGTAGCTTTACATAATATGATTAGTGTTTTTAAATTTCAGAATTTATGAAAAGAAAAATGTGAAAAAATATGATAAAAAAAAATGTTGAAGTAGAAAATCTACAAATAGTCCTAAAAGATGTTATAAAAACATATGGGTCAGGTGAACTTAAAGTGACGGCATTAGATGGTGTTAGTCTTACAGTAAAAAGAGGGGCGTTTAAAATGATACTTGGTCCCTCAGGAAGTGGCAAATCCACGTTATTGAACATATTAGGAGGTCTAGATTCAGCAGATTCAGGAAAAATTCTAATAAAACTTGGAGATAAGTTTGAAGATATCGGGAAATTATCTTACACGCAGCTTTCATTATTTCGTCGGAAGTATTTAGGTTTTATTTTTCAATTTTATAATCTTATTCCAATAATGACTGCAAAGGAAAATATTGAATTAGCAGCGAGATTTTCAGATATTGAGAACCCTAAGAAAAGTTCAAAGGAATTACTTGAAAGATTAGGTCTAAAAGGCAAGGAAAATAGATATCCAAATCAATTATCTGGCGGAGAACAGCAAAGAGTTGCGGTAGCAAGAGCCTTAGTAAAAAAACCTGCCCTTATATTAGCTGATGAGCCTTCTGGTAATTTAGATTCAAAAAATAGCAATGAAATTTATCACCTTTTAAAGGAATTATCTCAGGAATTTAATAAAACGATCTTAGTAGTTACTCATGATGAATCAATGGCTGATAAATATGCTACTGAGCACATCCACCTTCAAGATGGTAAAATTGTCGAAAAAAATGGCTTGAGTAAAAACTTAATAAAGGAATTAGTATGACGAGGTGTAGCAGTAATGACAAAAATATCGTTATGGTTTATGTGGAAAAAGGGATCTAAGAGTATTCTCAAAAATAAGAGTAAAACAATACCAATTTTATTTCTAATGGTTATTTCTATTGCATTTGCTTCAGCTATGATGGAGTTGGCAACTTTACAGATGGAGGCTCTTGATGAAACTCTAGAATTGACCAATTTTGCTGATGGGTTTATTTATTTTGATCCACTTAATGATACTCAAGCAGAAAACCTATTGAATAGTGAAATAAATAATTATTTCAAGGATTATGAATTGCGAATGATAATACCTATAAAATATGAAATCGATGATGAGATATATGACGGCTTGATTATCGGAGTTGATGCAAGTCGAAAAAACCATATTAATGCGCTCGTGGGTGAAGATAAAAAAGAGCTTGATAAAAAAGAATATAAAAATGCTTTAAATTATAATTTCGCAAATCAGAATGGAATAAAAAAAGGAGATAAGATTAATGTTATTTATGGCTCAGTAGAAGATGAAATCGAAGTAGAAGCTATTGGTTATAATCCTGAATTTACTGGTGTACCCCTTCATGAAAACGTGGCCTTTTTTTCGATAAAACCTTACCCTATTCTATATGTTGATACCTTATATTTAAGTAGCACCATTCTTAAAAAGCCACAACCAATTGTAAATCAATTAATCTATACTGTAGATGATAGTGATGCTATTGATCAAGATGAAATAAAAGATGATGTTGAAGATTCTCTTGGAAATTATCTTAATGACCATTTCACTAAAGATGAGCACTTCTACATTGAAGCTGCAAGAGAAGATGATGAAAATGATCGTCAAATATTTGCGATTTTTACAATTGTTTTATTGGCTGGTTCGGTCATCACTATAGTCATCGTCATCCACAAACTCATTGGAGATGATTTAAAATCAGTTTCAATATTTCAAGGCTTAGGAGCTAATAAAAAGGAGATAATTGGGAGTTATTTAATTTTTAATATGTTATTAAGTGGAATAGCAATTATATTAGGTGCTATCGTGGGAAATTTAATGAATATCCCTTTAAGGTCCTTTATAATTGAAGCATTAGGATTACCCTTCGAGCCTGCTTATGAGTTTTCCTACACTTATTCTTTAATAATTGGTGTTATTTTTTTCATTGTGACAATACTTTCAACATATTTAATAGTGAATAAGACATTCAAGATGGATATTCAGCAAACACTTAAATATGAGACAAAATTCTTGAAAAAAAGAAATCTCATTGAAAAGGCCTATATAAAAGTGAGTAAAGACCCACACCCCTATACAATTTATAATCTTAGAAGAATTTTTGGGAGAAAAACACACCTAATTGCGATTTTTATAGCGTTAAGTATTGCATCATCACTATTAATGTATATGTTTGCCATTTCCGACAGTTTTTCTTATTCATTGGATAGGAAAATAAATAATGTTGAAAAATGGGATTGTGTTGCGAATACTTGGCAATATGAAAATGAAACTTTTTTATCAACTTCAATGGATTCCATCTCAAATATTGATGAGTATGAGTTTGGAATTGTTGATGCAGTCTTCTTTTCAAAGGAAAAATCAGGTGATTTTGATAATGGGCTAAGATTAATGGCTTTTGAAGAAGACTCAAAAATGCATTTACTTGAAGTTGAAGAAGGAGATATGATTGATGGTGAAAATGAAGCTTTAATTTCTCCTGATTTAAAATCAGAATATGAACTGAAAATTGGAGATGAAATCTATATTAAAAGTATCGGCTTAGATAAAAAATATAAAGTAAAAATTGTAGGTATTGTTAATGACTTCTCAGGTCAAACAATTTATCTTACGATCGATGAGGCACAGGATGTTCTCAATAAGACTGATAAAGTGAACACACTTTACTTTACAGTTGATAAGGATATTGATGGAGTAGCGAATAAAGTGCTTGATTTGACGGAAATTAGTTTAGTTGTTAAAAAGGATACAATAAAGGAAGATTTTGAATATATGATGCAATTAGTTAATGCCATTTTCGGCGTGATTGGAGTTATCATGACAATTTTTGGAGGTGTGTTAATCACCATAGTAATTAAATCAATAATGGAATATCGTATAGAAGATTACTGCAATATGAAAGGAGTTGGACTTCTCGATAGAGAAATAAGGAAGACATTATTTTACGAGTTCCTAATGTATTTCATTTTCTCAATTATTATGGGAATTCTTTTAGGGTCTTTGATGATGCAATCTATTATGGCATATTACGCTACAATAATGCCTGGAATACATTTTCATATATTTTTAACGACATTTCTATTATTAATAGCTATTGATTTTGGTATTATCTTTGTATCCTATTTATTCAATGTTAGAAAGATAAAACGGATTAATATTGCTGATATGATGAGAAAAAAAACATTTGGATAATTTTTATTATTATTATTATTATTATTATTATTTCTTTTCATATCATCTTAGCTGCGATATCTTTGATCATATTCAATAAACGGGATATTCCCGTATAATTTAATTCTTTTTTTTCTAAATTTTTCGCCAACTTTATCGACAAAAGGATCTTAAAAAAAGAATGATCACTAAGTTTATATCTGTGAAAAACAATAATTATTATAAGAATGCCACCATCTGTATCGAAATATTTACCCCGACATAATGGCACGAGAAAAATAGTAGGCTTAGATGAGCGTCCCATCTGTAAGTATTGTAAAAACCCTATGAAAATCGTTAGTTCAACGGTTGTTGGACCTATTGTTGGTCTAACCGAGAATTATGACGTCCAGAAGTACTATTACCAATGTGGGCGAGCGCTTTGCGATGGGGGAGATGAGAAGCCCATTCAAGCAGAAAACACGATTTATCCCCCAAAAAGTGATTTTGATTATGAAGTTTACGCGAAAGTCGCAGAATTCCGATGGAGGCACAAACTTACCTATGAAGAAATAATCGCACGGATGCAGAAAGACTTTGGAATAGTGCTTAACCTTGCGACCACGGAAAGAATGCTAAAAACTTACGAGATCGGGTGTTCCCAAAAGTACAAACCAGAATATATTGAAAAAATAAAGGCTAATGGCGGTGTTCTCCTAACGATTGATGGCATGAAGCCCTTAAAGGGTAAAGACCCTCTCTACACAATACGCGATGACTTCACAGGCTTGAAAATTCACGCCAAGCGGTTAACCAGCGAATCCACCAAGCAGATAAAAGAGGTCTTGATCGCTGCCAAACAACGAATAAAGGTCGAATTAAAGAGTAAAGTAATAGGTATCATATCGGATGCGCATCCGAAGCAGAGAAAGGCAATTGCAGAAGTCTTTCCAGGAGTTCCCCATTGCTTGTGCCATTATCACTTTTATAAGTACGTGTTTAGAGCGTCAAAAGATTTAGACAGTAATTTAATGACGCAAACACGCAAGTTTCTCCGCGGCTTATATTACTTGAATAAGGAAAAGATATACGACAATCAAGGGAAACATTGGGAGCCTAAATATCCATTTACCAAAGACTTATTGAAGATACTTAGAGCCTTGTCAAATTGGAAACCCCGACCTAAAGACCCCATGTTTGTAGGCGCTGAATTGTTTTCTCGCTTGACTGACGTGTTGGTTTTCTTGGAAGAATTAATACCCAAAATCGACGCCATTGGAACGCCATTCGAAGACGAGATAGTCATTAAAGGCTTATATCTCAAGATAAAGGAATATTGTAATGCGAATCAAGATAAGAAACGGGAATTAGACGTGATTAAATCCTACTTAGCGAGTATTAAGGATATTCTGGATGATGATAAAGCTTCTGCTATTACTGCTTTGGAAATAATGGAGAATTATTGTAAAACATTGGTATCACAGCAGCTAAGGGATGATTGTGGTCTTGTAGAAGCTCAATTTATCGAAGAATTAACAAAATTCGTGGAGACGAAGGGCGATTTATTATTTAATTATAAACGGATTGCAGGAGCCCCAAAAACGAATAATCTCCATGAATTATCTTTTAAACAACTAAAACATTTTCTAAGAAAGATCATTGGCTTTCGCACGGCTAAATCCTTCCTTTTATCGCACGGAGAATATATTGTTTTTGTAGATCCTCTTGAAAGCTATGATGGTATCCTTTCCATTTTCAAGAACATGGACTATACTAAAGCCAGGGAACTAATCCGCTCAGAACGCACTTCAAGGAATAGTATCCGATTTATTATGCACGAATTGAAAAGATGGAATTTAAAATTAAAAGATTTAAAGCAAAGCGCTAACAATTTGTTAGAATGTATAATCACGAAAAATTAAGAAAAAAAAATTAATAAAATAAAGGGAATATTTTTGATTAATAATTTAAAAGAAGTTTTTAAATTTGAGCCATTGATAAAAAAGAGAATTTCCCTCTGTTCCAAAACAAATAACTTATATCCTATTATGATTAATATATTTAACACTAAAAATACTAAATCTTATTACAAAGATACTAATTCAATGAAAAAAAATATAGAAACATTTCATAATGAAAATATTGATGATCCTTTATCCTTAACTTTTAGAAATAATAAAAGTTCTTTTAATTTCTTGATTGGAATTATTCTAGGGAAATTTGTGATAAAAAATTATTTAAAAATCTTTTTTAATAAGCATATTCAATTTTCTCAGATATTTATTAAAAAAAATGAATATGGAAAACCTATTGTTTTTTTTAATGATGAAAAGGTTAATATTGATAATCTTCACTTATCAATTTCTCATAAAGATGATTGGAACATTGCCGCAGTAAGTTTTAAGAAAATAGGAATTGATATAGAAAAAGTGAGATATTTCAATAATAGTCTTTTGAAAAGAATATTTACTAATTATGAAATAGATAATGCTAATGAGGTTTTTCATTATTTAATACCAAATAATTTTAATTCTGATTTAAATCTCGCTTATACATGCATGTTTAGTATTAAAGAAGCAGTTTCTAAAGCAATGGGATTAGGTTTGAGAATTGACTTTCAAAAAATCAATCTTAATTTCAATGATGATAGGATTAAAATTAAAATAAATCAATTTAAGAATTCAAAAGATGAATATTATACTATAATACATCTAATAAATAATTATATTTTTACTTTAGTTGAAAAAATACCATAAGTTAAACCTTTATTGAATATTTTAACCTTACTTTTAAAATTTTTATATATTTCACCAAATAAATTAAAGTTATTTGAAAGATTTATATTAATTATTTGCTTTTTTAAGATTGTAAAATATTAATTATATCTAAAGCATTAAAATGAGAGAGTTCGAGGAAATTAAGGAAAAAATTGAAGGCATCTTGAGTACCGTTAAAGAGAAGCCAATTAATATTAATTATTGGACCTGTTATAAAAAAATTAAAAAATTAGATTTTTCAAAATATGAAATACCTAACATTTTACAGATTAAAATAGCACTTCTAAGTTCTTTTTCTATTGAACCTTTAGCAGTATATCTTGATATTGAATGTAGAAAAATGGGATTATTTCCAGAAATATATATAGGAGGCTTTAATCAATTCCGTCAAGAAATCTTAGAAGAAAATAGTGAATTCTATAAGTTTAAACCAGAAATAACAATTCTTGCAGTAAATCTAAATCATCTTTTAGGTGATTTTGACGTTAATTTTTTAGAATTATCCATTGAAGAAAAACATAACTTAATTGAAAGAACTCTTGAAGATATAAAAAACCTAATTACTAAATTTAAAGAAAAATCCTCAGATATTTTTTTAATCAATAATTTTATTGAGCCAACTAATTCTCCTTTTGGAATTATTGATAATAAACAGGAGCTTGGTTTTAAAGAGTTCTATCAAATTATCAATAAACAATTAATTAATATTTATAAAAAAGAAAAAATGATTTATATTTTTGATTTGAATAAAGTAGCTAGTAGTTTTGGTATAAGTAATGTAATTAATTATAAGTTATATTATATGGCCTCATCAGAATTTTCAGAACACTTTCTTCCTTATCTTATAAAAGAATATATGTCATATATTAAAGCATTTAAAGGAATAATAAAAAAATGCATTGTTTTAGATTTAGACAATACATTATGGGGGGGAATTATTGGAGAAGATGGTTTTAATGGAATAAAATTAAATAATTCCCATCCTGGAATTCAATTTGTTGATTTTCAAAAAGTCTTATTAAAACTTAATAAAAGAGGCATTCTTCTCGCAATAAATAGTAAGAACAATTATGATGATGCTATTGATGTTATTAAAAAACACCCTTTTATGGTATTAAGAGAAGAAAATTTTGCTAGTATTATGATAAACTGGGATAATAAAGCTAAAAATATCCTCAAAATTGCGGAAGATATTGGAATTGGCTTAGATACTTTAGTCTTCATTGATGATAATCCGGTAGAACGTGATCTAATTAAAAACAGCTTACCAGAAGTATTAGTTGTTGATTTACCTAAATCTTCTTCATTATATAAAAAAACTCTTGAGGATTTAAATATCTTCAACACATTATCAGTTACCACAGAAGATAAGGACCGAGCACAAATGTATAATATTAGGAAAAAAAGAAAAGAATTAGAAAGATCCTTTGATAATATAGATAAATATTTAGAATCATTAGAAATAAGAATTAAAATTGAAGAAATCAACGATTTTTCTTTACCTCGAATTTCAAATCTCATTATGAAAACTAATCAATTCAATTTAACTACAAAAAGATATTCTAAAAAAGAAATTATTGAATTCTCTAAAAAAAATAATTATAAAATATACTCATTATCAGTTAAAGATAAATTTGGAGATGAGGGAATAGTTGGAGTCGTTATTATTGAAATAATTAATAAAATTGGGATAATAGATACTTTACTAATGAGTTGTAGGGTTATTGGGCGTAAAATTGAGGATGCTTTTCTTCATAAGGTAATTGAAAATGGAAAAGAAAATGGAATTGATATAATAAAAGGAAAATATATCAATACTAATAAAAATGATTTAGTAAGTAATTTTTATAAAAGTAATGGTTTTAATTTAGAGATTGAAAATGAAAAGGGTTCTGAATGGATTCTTGAGATTAGTAAATCTATAATTAAAATACCAAAACATATTACCTTAGAGGATCAATAAATGGAAGCACAATTGAAAGAAATATTTACATCGGTTTTTGATGAGCTTAATGAAACTGAGATCGAAGAGCTTGCTGCTGAATCTAATGAAACATGGGATTCTTGGATGCATTTAAATATAATTACTCAAATTGAAGAAACTTTTAATGTAGTGATTATTGAAGAAAAAGTTCCAGAATTAAATACTTATAAAAAAATTAAGGAAGAATTAAAAAACTTGCTAAGTATAAACGAATAAATCATATTTCACCACGGTTTTTTAAAGTATTTCAATTTAATGAGAATGCTTTTAATTAATTCTATGTTTATACTTAAATAATAAAATGGAGAATAAAATTGGGATAATTAGTAATTATATCCCTGAAGAAATTGTTGAATTTTTTGGTATTCCATACAGAATCATTGGAAACTTTGATATAAAGACTGAACCTAATACTCCGTCATTTACTTGTAGCTTTATTAGAGATTTTATAACTGCCTTTAATTCGGGATATTTAGATTTTCTTTCTGGCATCATAATTCCTCAAAGTTGTGATTCCCTTTATGCTTCTTTTGATTTATTAAAAAGAAAAAATATATTTGTATATAGATTCTCTACGTCAATACTAAATACAACTGATAGTAATAAATATTACTCTAATCAAATAAAGGAGCTCATCAATTTTTTAGAAAAACACTTTTCAATTAATTTTAACCTTAACTTCTTACGAGAGATAATAAAATCAAAAAATATTATTAGAAATTTATTAAAAGATATTGGATTTTTAATATCAAGGGATAAAAAAGACATAAAATATAGGGATTTTCTCACTTTGATCATAAAATCAATGCAAAGCAATTCAGAGGATTCAATAAAAATATTGAAGGATAAATACAAGGATTATAAATTACGTAAGAAACTCTTGGAGGTTAAAAATAATGTAATGTTAATAGGACCTATATTAGATTACTTCGATTTAGTTGATATAATTGAAGAATTTGAAAATACAAAGATAATTAGTGACTGTGTTACTAACGGTTGGCGCTATTTTGATAGTGTTATTCCTGAAGATCTTGATCCTCTAATAGCAATTTCATCATATTACCTTAGTAAAGTACACTCTCCAACTTTTAATAATGATAAATATCTTATTACTGTTAAACGAGCTTTAAAAGATTTTGATATAAATAGAGTAATTTTGATCAATCAAAGAGGCTGTGAGCCTCATAGTTTTTATATTCCAAAAATCCGGCATATTTGTAAAATTGAAGGAGTTTCTTTCTTAACTTTAAATGTTGAACACTCTGAATCAAATCTTGAAAGAAATAAAATGCAAATTCAATCATTTTTAGAGATGATATAATGTCAACACATTACAGGTTGTATTTAAGAGATATTATCAATGATTATTATTTACAATTTAAAAAACAAACTCGAAAATGTTTCTGGCTTTCTGCATTTGTACCATCAGAAATTGTACAATGTTTTGATGTTGATATATTCTATCCTGAAAGTTATGCTGCAATGCTAGCTGTGAGAAATATTAGTTCTGAACTAATTTCGATAGCGGATTCATCAGGTTTTAATGAAAGCATATGCAGTTATATGCGAATATTTAATGGTGCACTTGAATTTAAGGAAAAACTACCTTTCGGGAAGATTCCTAAACCTGATGCCTTGATTGCTACAAATAATCAATGTGGTACTCTATTGTTGATGTGGAAATTATTAGCAGAGAGATATGATGTACCATTATTTATTATTGATTTTCCCGCAAATAATGAGCAAACGGGAATAAATCAATATCTTACTTCCCAATTGAATGATTTTATTCATTTTTTAGAAGCAATTGTTAATCACCAATTAGATGTGAATAAATTAAAGGAAAATGTAATAAATTCTTCGAAAATCTCATCACTATGGTGGAAGTTATGTGATGAGGTCTTTAGAGAAAAAAAAAACATTTCCTTACAAATCTTAACTAACAACTTCTTTTTTCCTATTGTATGTGCTCATTGTGACATTAAAACAGTAAAATTTTTGGAGGATGCGCTTAATAGAATTTGTGAAAAAGTGGAAGTAAATAATAATGATTATAAAAGAATATATTGGTGGGGGTATCCTTTCTGGTTTTCTAATGAAAAATTCCCTAAATTATCTAAATTTGGAAGTAAGATTATCGCCAATAACTATTTATCCTGGTGGTGTATCCCCATCAATACTGAAGGAAACATAATTGAAAATATTGCTAAATCTTATTTAAATACTTACTTAAATCGTTCATTAAAAAGCAAACTTTCAGAATTTGAAAAGGATTATAAGCGTTATAATATTGATGGAGTAATTGTTCATTCGAATTCTAGTTGTAAAAGAGATTCTGTGATTTCAAAAAAGATAGTATCTGAATTAACGAATCAGAACATCCCTACAATTGAAATTGAGGGAGATATGTGTGATAAAAATAAATTCCAAGAAAAACAAGCCTTTACTAGAATTGAAGCGTTCTTAGAAATAATTTGAAGTTTTAATCTTCAAAAACATATCCATCTCTTTTAAAATATTTTCTATAGGGATAAGGCTTTTCGATTCCAATTAATTTGCTAAAATTAACATCCCATGAGATATCTTCGACTTTTTTTAAAAATCTAGCAGGAACTCCCATCCAAAGCTCTCCTTCGGGGACATTTCGAGAAACAACGCTCCCTGCACCGACCATTGAATCTTTTCCAATTATTACACCAGGCATTAATAAGCTTCCGGTCGTAATAAGCGCATAATCTTTAATTATTGGCCCTTTATGGGATTTACTTGGTGGAACTACATCATAAGGAGGAAATTTATCATTTGTTGAGACTACATAAGGAAAGATCCAAACATAATTACCTATTTCTGAGTTTTGGGTAATATGAACACTTGTATGAAATCTTGAAAATTTTCCTACTTTGGTAAATCCTTCAAATTGGCTAAGTGTACCTACAGCACAGTATTTTCCAAAATGACAATTCTCTCTGATAACCACGGAAGCTCCTGTTTGAAAACCATTTCCAAAGGTATTTCCTGCGTATAAAGTAGTATTTCTTCTAATAATCGAATCATCCCCTATGATGGTTTTCATACCTTCTCGATAATTATAGCCTAATTCAACAGAATCATGAATTTTGCATTTTTTACCAATCCTTACTTCTGGTCTGATTATACAATATTCATTTAAACTACTCCCTTCTTCTATAATAACATCTTCATGAATTACACAACCAATACCAATTTCTACATCTTCCGCAACTTCAGCATTCTCATGTATATAAATGCCTCCTGAATAGCTCTTATAATTATTTAAATCTAATCTTTTTACCATATTATAGAATTTAGAAACTTCCTATTTATAATTAATCAATTAATTTTTTCTAACTAATAGAAATAATTAACTCGATTATAACCTACTTAAAATATTAATACTTAATTGTATAATGAAATTAAAATAAATAATTAGAAATATTCAAAACTTATTTTTAATTTCATTTCTAAATTAAGAAGAAATAATAATTATTTTAATATAATGTAATTTAGCTTCAATATTATGATTTATTCGGATATTTAAAAAAAAATATTAGTTTATAGAAACTATAAGATGATTATAAAATGAAAATTGGCATAATTGGTTTAGGTTATTGGGGAAAAATAATTTTAAAAAACCTAATTAGTATCGGAAAAAAAGATATCATAATATGTGAGGAAAAACCTTTAAGGTCCGAGGAGTTCAAGAATTATACTATTGTGAAAGATTATAGACAAGTAGATTGTGATTATGTCTTCATTACTACTCCAACAATCACTCATTTTGAAATTAATCAATTCTTTTTAGAAAAAAATATTAATATTTTTTGTGAAAAACCCCTTTCAACGTCATCATCAGAGGCACAGATTCTCTATGATTTGGCTGAAAAAAATGATGTAATCCTTTTTACAGACTGGATTTTTACGTTCAATTCTCAAATTGAAATAATAAAGAAAGATTATGATGAAGGTAAGCTAGGTAATTTAAAAAGTATTTTTATGAATAGATTAAATTTAGGACCTGAAAGATTTGATGTAAGCGCTCGCTGGGATTTAGCTGCTCATGATATCTCAATAATTCAATATCTTTTCTCAAAGGATCCCATTAAGATTAAATGGACTGATTATAAAAGAAATATTAATTCAAAGCAAGAAGATAGTACTTTGGGATTAATAGAATATGAACATTTTTCAGCAATCATTAATGCTAGCTGGTATTATAGGAAAAAAGTAAGAGAATGTGTTTTTGAATTTGATAAATACTTAATTGTTTGGGATGATTTTAAAAGGTTTCTTCAATATGAAGATTCAAGCAAAATAGATTTTCCAATATATTCAGGAAATTTAAGCTATCCATGTAGTGAATATAGATCTCCTTTAATAAAATCAATTAATGCATTTTTTTCATTCTCAAAAGAAGATATGTTAAAACAGAAGAAATTAACTATTGAAACAATAAAAATATTAGAGGGATAGAAATGAAAGTAATGTTTAATAACCTATCAAAACAATGGGATATTATTAAATCAGAAGTAATTCCAAAACTAAAAGATCTTTTTGAAAAATCAAGTTTTATTGGTGGAAATGCGATAAAAGAATTTGAAGAAAATTTTGCTAAATATTGTAATACTAAATATGCAATTGGTGTTTCTAATGGAACAGATGCTTTAAAATTATCATTAACGGCGCTTCAATTAGAATCTCCTAGTGTGGTAATTATTCCCGCTAATACATTTATAGCTACAGCTTTAGCAGTCACTTATCTCCTCGATATAAAGTGTGAATTGGTGTTAATAGACAGTA
This sequence comes from Promethearchaeota archaeon, assembly GCA_016839905.1. The sequence goes on from JAEOTJ010000344.1 coordinate 20,041, forward strand.
ATAAATACTTTCAAATAGATGTTGATTTATTAGAAGCCTATTTAAAAAAGAATAGAAAAAAATTTAAAACATGTGTTATACTTCCTGTCCATCTTTATGGTCATCCTGCAGATATGAAAAGAATTTGTGAAATCGCAGAAAAGTATGAATGTTTTTTATTAGAAGACTCATCACAAGCACATGGAGCAATGGTTTTAAATCAAAAAGTAGGGGGTTTTGGAGATGTTTCTGCATTTTCGTTATACCCTGGTAAAAATCTGGGTGCTGCTGGAGATGCTGGAATCATTACAACGAATAATGAAGATTTATATAATAAAATAAAATCTCTGAGAAATTATGGTTCTAGTAAAAAATATTATTATGATTTTAAAGGTTGGAATAATAGACTTGATACTATTCAAGCTATTATTATTGATGAGAAATTAAAATATTTAGATGAATGGAATGATAAAAGAAATGAAGTAGCAAAAAAATATGATGATTTATTAAAAAATAATAATATTATTACACCTAAAAACGCCTCTTATGTTGATAAAAATATTTATCACATATATGCTATAAGAGTAAAAGAAAGAGATAAATTTCAATCTTATTTATCAAATAAAAATATTCCTACGGTAATTCATTATCCAATACCTATTCAAAAAACAAAACCTTTCGAATATCTTGACCATTCTAACAATAAAAAAACAATTAAATATTCTAATGAAATTATTAGCCTCCCAATGCATCCATTTTTAAGCGATAATGAAATTACTTATATTACAGAGACAATTAATAATTATTTTAATAAAGATTAAGGAAATAAGAAAAAATTATAAATTTAATTCATTTTTTTGAATTTTTATTAATTCAAGAATTCCTTTTTCTCCAAGTTCTAAAATGTCTGTTAATATTTCCTTTTTAAAAGGGGCTCTTTCAGCGGTTCCTTGAATTTCTATATATTCTGAGTTCTCATTCATTACAAGATTAAAATCAACATCTACATTTGAATCTTCTTCATAATTTAAATCTATTATTACTTTATTATCTTTAACTCCTAATGAAATTGCAGCCATAACATTATAATCTGGAAACTTGTATATCCTCTTTTCATTGTATAAAAAATTAAGAGCATCATGAACCGCAATAAATGCGCCTGTTATTGAAGCACACCTCGTTCCTCCATCCGCTTGAATGACATCACAATCAATTTTTATTGTACGTTCTCCAATACTTCGATAATCAAAAGCAGCACGAATACTACGCCCAATTAATCTTTGAATTTCTTGAGTTCTCCCCTTTAATCCAGAACGATCTCTTTCTCGACTATTTCGAGAGTGTGTCGCTCTAGGGAGCATATTATATTCCGCGGTTATCCATCCCGTTCCAGTATCGGCTAAAAATCTTGGAACAAATTCTTGAACTGATGCAGTGACTATAACTTTAGTATCACCTTGTGTGATTAGAACAGAGCCTTCTGGGTATTTTAGATAATTCCTTATTATTGTTGTTTTTCTTATCTCATCAAATGCACGTCCGTCGACTCTTACATTATTAAGCATTTAAATTTCACCTACAATTTTAAAAAAAAAATTATAAAATTTCCCAATTACTTGATATAAATTTTTTAAAATTATAATAAAAAAAAATATTAATATCTTTTTAGATAGGTAAAAAATTATCAATTTTATAATTTCTTAAAAAAAAAAGTTTTAATTTATGGGATAAGAACCCAATATTTTATACCAAATGACGGATTGATTAATATCTTCAAGTACTTTTTTAATTTTCGGATCATCCTTATCTCCTTCAAAATCCATAAGAAAAATATACTCCCATCGACCTTTTCTTCTTGGTCGCGATTCTATTTTTGTTAAATTGATCTTTCCATCTGAAAATAGTTTCAATACTTGATATAATGCTCCTGGAATGTGTTTTGTTACATAAACTATTGAAGTTTTAATTTTTCCCTCTTTGATTTCATTCTCTTTTTTAGAGATTATTAGAAATCTCGTATAATTATCAGGAATATCTTCTATTTTTGAACTTAATACTGTTAAATTAAATATTTTGCAAGCAGTAATTGTACCTATTGCAGCATTTGAAGGATTTTTTAATTCTTTAACTTGTTTTACTGCTGCAGAGGTGGATGATGTAGGTATTAATTCTGCTGTAGGTATATTTGCTTTTATCCATCCTCTTGCTTGACCGAATGCCTGTGGGTGTGAATATATTGCCTTTATCTTATCTAAATTAGATTCTTTTAAAGAGATTAAATTTTGACTTATTCGAAGTTCTACTTCACCATAAATGATAAGATTTTTTTCAATTAAATAGTCTAAGGTTTCTCTAACAGTACCTTGAAGACTATTTTCAATTGGTACTACTCCAAATTCTAAAATATCTTTTTCAATTTTATCAAATATTTCTAATATATTTTTACAAGGAATAAAATTTGTACCGGCTTTTGGAAAAAAATCTAATGTTGCTTGGTGGGTAAACGTACCTTTTGGGCCTAAATATCCTACTTTAAAGACAGAACCTTGAATGTCTTTACTAGCACCCATAATCTCCTTCCATATCGCCTCAATATTAGCTGGTTTCAACACTTTAGACTTTACTTTCATTCGCTCTATTATTTCTCTTTCCCGTTTTGGTAGAAAAACATTTAATTCTAATTCTCTCTTAATCTCATCAATTTCTAAAACAAGCTCTCCTCTACTATTTAATAAATCGATTATTCTATCATCAATATTATCAATCCTTTTCCGAAGTTCCTCTAATTCCTTCTCATTCTTTTCTTTTTTACTCATTTTTAATTATCTCGATTGTAGTAAATATTTATATTATAAAAAATCTTGCATATTTAATTCTAAAGCTGCAACAGGAAATTCTAATTTAAAGTTAATTAGAACTTCTGGATGAATTTCACCTATCTCACCTATTTTATTTCCATTTAAATAAACATCACCATAACGACCATCAATATATGTTGAATTCCTTCCTTGTTTTACTTCAAATTCATCATTTTTTCCTAATGATGTCATAATGAAATCTAATGTTGATCTAATCTCTGTAAAATCTGCATCATCGTAATAACAAACAGCTGATAAATGAACTTCCCGTTCAGCACCAGTTTCTTCTTTGGAATTTAATAAGATTACATCACCTACTTCGAAAATCCTGATTGGTTTTTCTTCTGATCGGTTAAAAAGTAAGGTTTCCATTAGTTTATGCATTAAATTAGTTCTTACTGTATCATATTCCCTTGAAACAGGATTGGTAATTTGAATATTTGATTTCTCAACATAATCTTTACTCATATAGTTATATTGCCGTTCAGAATTGCTTAAAATGAAGCTTAATACTTCTAAATACCCCGCACCAATCATAATAGTTCTTATTTTATTTGAAAATGATTGTATCGGGTGATATTGTCCTATGCATCCTTCCCTTATTGTTAAAGGTAAATTGAAATAACCATATCCTATAGCACATTCTTCGGTAAAATCAACAGGATGCATTATATCTCCTCTATAGGCCGGAACCCATACATTTAAATACCCTCTTTTCTTAGAAACTTCCGCATCTAAGCGAACTTTCTTAAAACAATTAATCATTTCTTCTGGCTTTAAATTTAATCCTATATAATCATTCACATAAGCTATGTCGACCGCCCATTTAGTGGCATCTAAATTGGGAGTATAGAACTCATTTCCTTCTTGATCAATCATTTTCACACTTTCAAGCTTCGCTCCTGTATCTGTTAACATAGTTGATAAGATATTTATCGCCAAATTAATAGATTTAGAGTCAGTTCCCGTTAAGTCTAAAAATAGGTTTTTAGTATCATCTGTGACTGTAGTAAGAATCCCATTGATTATAGGTGGAAATGATATTACCTCATCATTCTTATCTAAAAGGACAGGATACACCTCTTTTCCCTCTAGAATATGAGCATATTCAATACCTTTCTCGTGGTACTTTAATATCTCAGCTAAATTCATAGGATCGCCATCTCCATGTAAAGGTATAAAGCTTATCTCCTCCGGTTTTACCGCTAAGTATCTGTAAGGAGGTGTGATCTTATCTAAATCATGAACTCCTATAGCAACCTTTTTTCTATCTCTGCCTACAGCCCAATGTAGATGTTCTTGAATATTCATGAGAGTACCCACCTCATCCTCATCCAAATCTATATTTCTGACCACACCACATACAATATATGGACGAACCTTGTTTACACTGGGATCTGAGGTCATTGTCATTTGACCCTGTGCAATCTCATATTGGGGTACTCCTAGTTCTAATTCATAATATCCCTTAAGTGCTCTTGCTATTCCTTCTGGACTTGAGAAATCAGGTCTATTTGGATTATACTCAACTTTAATCGTTTGTTCCTCTTTATTAACATCTTCTAGATCTAAGCTAATCCATTGTAAATCATATTCTAATTCCTTTAAATCAAGTTTTTTTCCAACCAAACGTTCTAATCTTTCAATTTTTAAATCTAATGTTGGCATCTTCTTTCCCTCCTAATATGATTCATTCCTCAACCATTTTATTGGATTAATATATAAATCTCGAATATCTTTACGTCCAAATTTAAGCATAGCCAACCTTTCTAATCCCATACCCCATGCTAAAACTCGAGTAGGATTTTTTATACCCCATGGATAAGTGACTTCAGGTCTAAAAATACCAGAACCTCCCATTTCTACCCATTCTTCTAATTTATCATAATAAACCGCAATTTCCATACTAGGCTCTGTATAGGGAAAAAATCCTGGTCTCGTGACTATTTTCTCAAATCCCATTTTTTTATAGAACTCCTTAAGCACCCCTATAAGATCACAAAGAGTTACTCTATCACCTACAACGATGCCCTCAATTTGCATAAATTCAGCTAAGTGAGTCTTGTCTACTTTCTCATTTCTAAATACTCTATCTATTGAGAATACTTTAATAGGTTCTGTTTCTTTTTTTCGATAATAATCTGCTAGTCTTCTAATAGTAGTTGCTGTTGTATGTGTCCTTAAGAGTGTTTTCTTGGCGATATTCTCATCCCAATTATACCCCCATCCTAATGATCCGCAATCACCTCCATTCTCATGAGTATCCTTAACTGCTTTTACTCTATCCTTTTCAGGAAGCTCTGCTGATTTTGGGTTATTTAAATAGAAAGTATCATGCATCTCCCGAGCTGGATGGTCTTGAGGTTGAAATAGAGCGTCAAAATTAAAAAAAGCACTCTCTATTATAGGGCCTCTTATTTCTGTGAATCCTAATGATATGAAAATCTCTCTTATTTCGTTTATAAGATTAATAACTGGATGTATCTTTCCTGCGGGTAATAGAGGTCCTGGTTTTGCAACATCAAAAGGTTTTAATACAACATCTTTCCAACTCCCAGAACTTAACATTTCAGATGTTATTTTACTTTCTTGTTCTAATACTTTAATTTTAGATAAATCGATGTTTCTACCTTCATCCGTTATGAATATTATTCTTTCAGTTTTCTTATATCTTTTTACTAATTTTCTTTTATTTAAAATATCATATTGAGTTCTTTCATCTTCTGATAGTTTTGAGAGATTCAAATATTCTTCATCTAAGAGTTTTTTCCAAAATTTTTCTGTTTCTGTTTCTTCTGCTCCTTCTGTATCTAATACCCAATAAATTATAGTCTCATCATCAACTTTACTTGTAGCAACCCAACGATTCTTTTTCATATTCGTTAAGCCAATGTAAAAAAGTTTCTCATCTAATTGTGATTTTTTAAGTAAAGCTTCTAAACTAATCTCTTTTTTTTTAAGCGGAAAAAACATATTCGCAAGCATTCTTTCAGGTAGTCCACCTGGAGATTTCTTATATGATTTACCCTCCTCATTTAAAGATATTCTGTCAATATGTTCTTCTTTAAATTTTGCTAAGCCTACCTTATTTAATTCATTCACAGCGGCCATTATAACAATATAATCCTCATTTAAAATGCCAGCAAGTTCAGTAGCTCTATAATCTCTGTTTTCTTGCGTGAGAATTCTTAATACTTCAATTGCATTCTCTTTAAGTCTGATTTCCATAATCTAAGAAACACTTTAATTATATTTTTCGTTATATTTTTACTAAATCTTTAGGTTATTTAAATGTTTTGCCCGGAAACGTGCTGAAAATCATCCTATTGCTAAATAGGGTGGCAAATTTTTATCATAAATATTAAAAAACTGGAAAATAGTAAAATAAACTTTTATAATAATCCGCAGCCAAGAGAATAAAACTGAATTTAGTTATTCCCTTGGCGAATTAAAGAAAAAGAAAATGAAAGAATCGTAAATTTGCTTATCTACGTGACCAGTAATATTGAAAAATCCATTCATATCTGTATCTACTTAAGCACTTTTACGATTATATACAGATAAATATAAGGTATCTAAAAAACTTTATCTTTTCGTGTCTAAACCATATATTTTATATGAGTTTTTCTCTTATTCTGGTTGAAGATATTCTCTTATTTTCTCTATCCTTAATTAACGGGATAATAACTATAACTAAAGGTTTGAAATCCTTGCTTTCCCGGATATCATTTATTTTTAGGGCACCAGGGTAAGTTTCTTGACTTGCTACAATGCCCTCGTATTCAGGTTCATGAATTGGAGGGCCATATCGGTCTTTTAATTCAACTATTTCAACTCGATCGATATCTGTAATTTCCCTTATGAAATCTTCAAGATTCTGTTTTCTTGTGTTATAATCTTCTATTTTTTCAGAGTATTTTTTATTCTTTAACAAAATATCTGTAGTTAACCCTATTACAACTTTATTTGAGACTGATAATGCAGTTTCTAGCAAAAATTTATGACCTGCGTGAAGATGATCAAAAGTACCGCCCATTCCTAAAAGTTTTAATGGAGAAAAGAGCTTCACACCATAAGTTTGTTCTGTAGATCTTTAATTGGTTTCTCTCCCTTATCTGGAGACTCTCCCTTTTTTTGCTCCTCTTCTTGAGCTTGTTCTGTAGGGCGTTTTAATCGAACAGAATATATTTGATTTATCTCCATTGATTTATTACATTCATTACATTTTCCAATCTTGCGAAAAACAAAATCTCCTTGCGCATAATTTCTAACTTTTACAAGACCGCATAATTTACAAATTAAGATCGTTAATGTTTGCTTAATAGGCTCAGGAGGTGTTTTATTAATTTGCATCGCTGTAGCCGCTACACATATAAGTATAAATCCAAAGAAGACATTCATGCTTGTATCTGGGGTATTTCCCATATATATAAGTAAAGCCCCTAAGAGAATTGTCGCGATTATTAAAAGATGTTTTAATACACTCTTCCAACTTATTCCTTTTTCTAAGATCTCATTATCATCTTCTTCTTCAATCATAATAAACTTCTTTCTTAATATAATGTCTTATTTGATTATAATTGAATGAAATAATTAAATTTTATTATAATAAATCCAGATTAGATGAAATATATAATTGAAATAAATTATATGTTGATTTAATTTATTTTTTATATTTTTATATAGAAAATAATTTATTGTTATATTAATTATAAATCTAAATAGAACTCAGTTCTAAATAAACCTATAAAAATCAATCATGTTAATTAAAATATTCAACATTTTTCAAATCAATCAACAACAAACCGATCCTCTTGCTTTAATTTTAAATTTGTTGTTCTTCCTTCTTATCTTTGTTTCAATGTTTTATGGACAGAAAATTCAAGGATGGAGAGCAGCTAAAGAAATAGAATTAGGTCTTGAGAAATTAAAAAAATGGAATGATGAATGTAAAGAAATTTTACTTACAAAATTTAAAAAATATTCTGATAAAAAGTTAATGGAAAAGGATCTCGCCATTAAAATCGAAAATCTCATGTCTTTTGTAACAATTGGTCCTGTAGGGCTTGATCCTTATGGAATTATTCCAAAATTTGATCATATTGTAAATTTAAGGGATAATCGATTTGAAGAAGAAGTACATGTATTAGCACCTAATGCAGGAACTATTGAAAGCCATAATTTAGAAAATTTGGTAGAAGCCGCAATGGCTATTAATTTTATATATCGATTAATTAGACATTATTTAATATTAGGGAAAAAGTCAAAATCACTAATATTACTCATGCAAATCGCAATGCAGCTAGGTTTAATAATGGGAATGGCCAAAGCGTTTTACTACGCTACAAAAGCTTTCTCAGAAGGAAGCCCTATAGGGGATGCCCTTGGTCCGATGGTTGTTGCAAAATTTATAAGAGAAATCTCCAATGAAAATAAGAATATAAATGCTGAAGAAATTGAAAGAGATACAATTATACAAGAAGTAAGTTTTGAAGAGAGAACCATATTCGTTGTTCGAGCAAAAGGACCTGGTGGTACTGTGGGAAAACCAGGGAAAGCAATAAAAAAATTAGTTGATCAACACGGTGATTCAATTTCTCGGATAATAATGATTGATGCGGGTTTGAAACTTACGGGAGATAAAACTGGTTCAATCGCAATTGGTGTTGGTGCTGCTATAGGAGGTATTGGGATTGAAAAATCCTACATCGAAGATTCCTCTACTAAAAATACTATTCCCATTGATGCTCTAATCTGTAGGCAATCTCTTGAAAATGCAATTACTACCATGACTCGTTCAATTTCACAATCTGTTCCGAAATTCGTGGAGAAGATAAAAATGGCAATCAGAAAACGAACTGAAAAAGGAACTAAAGTAATTGTAGCGGGAATTGGCAATACTATTGGAATTGGTATTTAAGATAAATGATTTTTTATTTAAATTCATCAGGATTAAAAACATATTAATTTATTACTTGTTTTTTTTAATTTTAATTTAATATTTTTAAAATCTATATTTTCCTTTCATTTTTTATATGAAATTTTGTTTTTAGAAAGATTTATTTCTTTTTAGTCATATAAATCCTTTAAATACGATTATTCTTAGTTGAGTAAAATGTATAAGATAATTTAATTGTAAG
>JAEOTJ010000345.1 GCA_016839905.1 Promethearchaeota archaeon
AATATTCATTAAAAATATATATTTTTCGTTCGATTTAAATAAATTGATCACACAATGTTCCAACCATCGCATTTCAATGGATGATTTTAAAAAATAAAGATTAGTTTTGAAATTAATGTTTTTTTTCTCATAACTCACATCCGATGCATATTTTCTAAAACATAATTCAAAGCTCATTAAAACTTCTTAAACATAATTGTTATAAGTTATAAGCTTCTAAATATTCCTTATAAGATTTCTAAATAATCTTAGAATAATAAAGTAATTATCAAAAAAAAATCTATAGTTTTTGATAAAAATTAACCTTCTTGTATTTTATGTAAGGCTTTACAAATTATAGGATCTTGAGACATTTCGCATCCTCTTTTAAGTAAGGAGACAACCCGTTTTTTAATTTTTTCATCTTCATTTTTAATGGTTTTTTGTAAGATTAAAGCAAACGATCGTTGAACTTCTATTGGTCTATTATCAGTTAGTTGTTTTAATATATTAGATATTATTCTTTCAAGGCCTATTTTTTTAATGATATCAACCATTGTAATCTCCATTTTTTTTCTCACTTCTTCCACATCGTCTTCAAAAAGCATCAAAATTTTCTCAAATATTCGATCGATTTGATTACTATATATCTTCAACAATCCGACAGACGCTTCTCTATCTTTTGAGTCTTGACTTGTTAAGCTCTTGAAAAGTTTTTTGAATGGAATATCTGAAGCTTTTACTCCTTTCAGTATTGATAAGATATTCATTGATGACCTTCACACCGAATCATGTGCATCATCTAGTAGTTGTACTAATCTTTTTATCACAGAATCTTTATTTTCAATAAAATCAATAACTTTCAACAGACTTGTTACTGCTATTTCTCTTACTATCGCTTCTTTTTCACATAATCCAATAGTTATTAAAGCGTTAGAAACTTCTTCGGGTGCTTGATCTACAATAAATTCAAAAATTTTAGCACCTGTTTCTCTAATAAATCAATCTTCATTTGAAAGGAATTTAATGATAGGGCTGACATGAATAAAATCTGGGGAAATTTTGGTAAATTGATAATAAAAAAATATTCGAACTTTTAACTTCATCAGAAGAAGGTTTATCTTCAAAAGAAATATTAAATAAGAAAGAATTCTATGGATTGAATGAAATCTCCAAAGGTAAGGACAAAAATGAAATAAATATTCTCTTTTCTCAATTTAAGGATCCATTAGTAACTCTTTTAGTAATCGCAAGCTTTATTGCATTGTTACTATGAGAAACCATTACAAGAATAGTTATAATCATAATTGTACTGATAAATGGATTTCTGGGTTTTTTTCAAGAATTTAAGTATCTTGTTATTCTCTCTAGCTTTAGCTGTTGGAATGGTTCCAGAAGCATAATCAATTATAATTACAATTTCCTTGTCAAGTGGAGCCATAAAATTAGTAAAAATTGATGTTATTGTGAAATTTAAGATTCGTAAAAAATAAGTTATCTATTATTTAGTATTAAATTATTATGTGAATCGTTTATGTCCAGAAAGTATCAAGCGTGAATTAATATCATTCATGGTAATACATAATAATAGTATCTTCTTTATATAATTTAAAATCATTAAAATTATATTTTTAAATCACTTAATCAATTTAGATTGATTTAGAAAAAAAATGTAGAGCCTTTGAATATGGTATTTGGGAACAGAAATAAAGCTTCAAATAAGATAGAAATTTCCAAAGAAGAGTTTCAAGGTTTAAAAGAGCGTACGGAAAAATATGAATTTGCAGTTAGTCAAGTTAAAACATTAAGACTTGAAAATAAGGAATTAAAGGAAATTTTAAAAGATTTAAAAGTAGATGCTATACCTTACAAAGAATTGAAAGAGCAAAATGAAAAATATCAAAAATCTTTATTAAGAGTTCAGGCAGACTTCGAGAATTATAAAAAGAAAATAGATCATGAAAATCAAAATTACAAACTCTATGCTATGAAAAAAATCTTAATGAAGTTGATTAGCCATTTTGACGATTTAAAACGAGTTTTAAGAGTATTGGAAGTAAACGGAATTGATGAGTCGATCAGAAAAGGTATTGAGATGATTGTACAGAATTACGAAAAGATACTTGAAGGGGAGGGTGTGAAACCCATGAATTCCGAAGGACAAATCTTTGATCCTTATAAACATGAAGTATTGAATTGTATTGAAAGCAATCTCCCTGAAAATACAATAATAGAAGAATTAGATCAAGGGTATTTTTTTAATAACAAAGTTCTACGACCTGCAAAGGTCATAATATCAAAA
>JAEOTJ010000346.1 GCA_016839905.1 Promethearchaeota archaeon
AATTAAAAAAAAAGGAAAAGAAGGTTTTAGAATAGCATCATTGTTACTAAATGAAAATTATCCCTTTTTTAAATTTAAGTATGATTTACTTCAGATATCAGATTTAGATGGTGTATTAAGAATTCTACATAGGTACGGAAATATTAGTTCAATTGGTGGGAGAGATTCAACGATTATTTACTCTATGACTCGTCATAAAGTTAAAGACATTATAACAAATGATAAAGGGTTTGAAAAAGTAAAATCAATTACTGTTCACAATCCATTTAACCAACTTTAAGAATAGAGATTTTAAAAGGTATTATGAAGTTCGGTGTAATTTGAATTAATTTATGACAATTTCTTTTTGAGAGATAAAGTTATTTTTTAGGAGAGTATCAATTTGTTTTAAGAGTTCTCTCTATTTCTTTGAATGAGCAAGTTAAAGGTAATTTTTGTATTTTTTCAAAATTTTTTAAAAACAACCTTAAAAATATTAAAATTGGCGGTATGGAACTATATAAATTATAATCATTATTAGTCAAATTTTTTAGATATAAATTTTTATTCCAAATATGACTGATAAAAAACACTATATAATTTTCGGACCACCAGGATCTGGTAAATGAGTCAAACATCTTGATTCATCTAGAAAAGGAACATTATCCTCCCAAATCCGTAAAGTATTACCCGAGATTATTCATGTAAGCACAGGTGATCTTTTTAGAGAAAATTTGAAAAAAGAAACGTCCTTAGGTTTGAAAGCTAAAGGTTATATGGATAAAGGAGAATTGGTCCCGGATGATGTTGTTATTGATATGGTTCGAGATAGATTAAACAAGGATGATGTTAAAACAAATGGATTTATTTTGGATGGTTTTCCAAGGACGGTGGAACAAAGCACGGCTCTTTCTGAGATTACACGAGTAGATTTATTTTTATTATTAGATGCCCCGAGAGACTTAATAAAAAAAAGAATCCTCGGAAGATATGGTTGTGATGAATGTGGTGCAATCTTTAATAAATATACATTACCTCCAAAGAAAGAAGGGGTTTGTGATAAATGTGGTGCTTCTATAGAATTTAAACAAAGAAGTGATGATACTGAAGAGGCATTAGAAAAAAGGTTAGATGTATATCAAAAAAATGCAAAACCAATAATTGACTTTTATAAGAATATAATGAAGAAAGTTGATGCAGAAAATACTTTAAAATTAACTATCGAAGAAATAAAAAAAATAGTAGAATTGTAATTATTATACCTTAAAATATCCTTTTTTAAGATAAAATATGAATTTTAAAATTTGTATAGCACTTCAAATTAAATCAGGAAATCTAAATGAGAATGAGGCATTAATTAAAAAGGCTAAAAATGCTAAGCCTGATCTAATTGAATTTAGGTTTGATTACATTGATGATGGTAAAGAAATTACTGAAAATTTCGCTAAAAACTTAAAAGACCTGATTGAACCTGAAATTCCCGTGATATTTACATTTAGAGATCCAAATGAGGGGGGTCAAATGAAAATTGAGAAAATTGAACATCTTGAGATCTTAAAAGCATTAATTCAAGCCCGCCCTACTTATTTGGATATTGAAATGAATACAAATAAAGAAATATTAAAAGATATTCTCTTTTTATCAGAAAAAAACGGAACAACCTTAATTTTTTCTTATCATGATTTTGAAAAAACACTTTCGTATGAAGAAGGATTAAGGGTTGTTGAGGATTTTAAGGATAGATTAATGAACGCTTTTTCAGTAGATTTATCATCTTTAAAAAAATACATATATAAGGTAATATTTACTGCTCAAGCCTTTGAAGATAATTTTATCCCCATTCAATTATGTAGGACCTTCAAGGAAAAGGGAGAAAAACTAGTGTGTTTTTGTATGGGTGCCCAAGGGATTTTTTCAAGAGTTCTCTGCGTAAAATCAGGTTCTCTTTTTACTTTTAGTTCTATTGAGGATAAAACAGCGCCAGGACAAATTCATATTGATAAAATTAGAGATATTCACCAATTATTATTTAATGAAAATTAATCAAACCTAAATTTAATTAATTATATATATACTAAATATGGTCGTTTATTTCGGTTTTCTATTTCACATCTATCAGCCACCCGTACAAATTCCTTCAGTTGTTAAACAAATCGTTAATGAGTCTTATCGACCAATTATTGATGTCTTGCGTAATCATCCTGAAGCAAAAATCACACTTAATATAAATGCGACATTGACGGAACAGTTAAATGACTATGGATATACTGATATAATCGAAGGTATCACGACGCTTGCCTCGAGAGGACAAATTGAATTTACTGGATCTGGGAAATTCCATCCATTATTGCCCCTCATTCCAGCTCCTGAAATCAAGCGCCAAATAGAATTGAATAATGAGACGAATAAGCAGTTTTTTGGAGAAATATATAATCCAAAGGGATTTTTTCCTCCTGAAATGGCAATTAACGAGGAAGTCCTTTCAGTCATACATGAAATGGGCTTTGAATGGATAATCATGAGTGGAATTGCAAATACCTTGCCAGAGTTTCCAACTACGTTTATCTCTCAACATCCAAATAATTTAAAATTAATTTTCAGAGACGATTACATCTCGATTGATTGTGCATTTGATAAGATCAATAATATCGATGCGTTTATTAGTAGAATATATTATAGACATACTTCTGAAGATTACTTTGTCCAAATCGCAATGGACGGCGAGACTTTCGGACATCACGTTAAACACGCTATTAACAACTTTTTAATACCACTCTTTGGTGCTTTACCTCATCGAAATGATGTTCGGATGTGTACAATTTCAGAAATTATTGAAAAATTTCCTATAGGCTTTACTCAAGTACCCCGCGATTCTAGTTGGTCTACAATGCCTTATGATCTTGCCCATGATGTTCCTTTTCCTTTATGGTTTGACCCAAAAAATGGAATTCACATCGAACAACACAGATTTTTCATGTATGCGTTAACACTCATTCATCTTGCTAACAAATATAGAGAAAGCATGGATGATGAGAGAAAAAGAATTTTTGACAATGCCCGAAACCTGCTTGATAGGGGAATACACTCATGCCAACAATGGTGGGCCTCAAAAAGACCTTGGTATTCTCCAGATATGATCCTTAGAGGTTTAAATGAAGTTTTAATGGCCAGTGTAAATGCAAAACGTAGCTTACCGGAAAATATTCCGGTTCCTGATATTAAGGTGGCAATGGATCTAATAATGGAGGATATGTTAAAAGCACAAAATAAGATAATCTTATCTTTATAAGAGGAAAAAAATTATCAAAATTGTCTTTTTTATATTTTAGTATTTCGGATTTTTCTAAAAATGGATCTTCTTGATTAAGGGCATAAAAAATAAAAATAAAGTAAAAATAATTGTAAAATATTAATATTTAAGATTGTAATTTATTTATTCTTTAGGGAATGTATGACCGCATTGACCACATTTTATTAATTTTGCGTAAACTGGTGTACCTTGCATACTATAATATAAAACATTATTCTTATCTGCAATTTCATGTAATTTACGATTATTATCATTTTCACATTCAGGACATTTAATCCGCTTATACTCTGACATGCTCTTTTACCTTGAGTTATTTTAAAATATTAAATTACTATAAAATATAATCCTAATTATTTAATTTAAGTATTTGTTAAACTAAAGCCTATTATATTACTTGATTTATTCGATTTTATAACTTAAATTGACTTTTTCTAGAATTTCATTAGCAATACTATCAATCGTTTTTCCAGTTGTGTTAATAATGATCTCTGCTGCAGCATTATAGAAAGGCTCTCTAAATTTTAACACTCCTTCTATTTCTGCTTTAGGATCTTCTTTATCTATTACAGGTCTGGTTTCTTTACCATCTTTCATCGCTCTATTATAGATTTCTCCAGCAGTCGCTTTTAATAAGATGATATGGCAATTTTGTTTTAAATAATCAATATTAATTTTATTCAGGACAACTCCGCCTCCACATGAGATAATTACTTTATTATATTTAGAAACCTTTTTACAAGCAGCAATTTCATATTCTCTAAATCTGATTTCTCCATCTTCAGTAAAGATTTCAGGAATGGATTTACAAGCATCATCAATAATTATTTGATCAGTTTCTATAAATCTAAAATCATTACCAAGTTTATCTGCTAATTTCACCCCTACTGTAGTTTTCCCAGTAGCCATAAATCCAATAAGGGCAATAGAGTTTTTAGTCATAATTCACCATAATTAAAAGTTTTGTTCTAATATAATATTATTAATCTTAAAGAGTTACTCTAAATATCATCAATCTTCAGGAATATCTAATCTTTTCAAGCTTTTTTTAGCCCATTTTGAATGATATGCTTCAGTTTTTTCCTTCAAGAATTACTAAATAATCTAGTCCAATTTCAGTGATAGATTTTGGTTTTAAGTTTAAGAAAAAATTAAATGTCTCATTTCTTCCATCAAACCAATTAACTCTATCCTCAAAATCATTTATTCCATCATTGTCCCCTAATATTGTATCAAAGAGCCTATAAAGGAACCCTCCCAATCTTAAACCCCCACCTATTAAGTTGTATTTCGGCTCTAAAATTATGACATACTTTGCTTTTTTCCTCGCATTCACTAGTAATTCTTCGTGCCTTGGAGTTATATGATGTAATAAATCAGCAATGATAATTACGTCAGAATCGGGATAGGAGTTAAAATCTAATACATTTTTACATTTAACATTCAAATCATTCTTATGCTTCAAAAAATCTTCATTAAGATCCCAGCCCTCATATATACATGACTTATCCAAGAACTTGCTTAATAACCCCGTACCGCATCCAAGATCTAGAACATTTTTATTCTTTCCGATTATTCGAGCAATTTCTTTATACTTGTATAAAAAATATTTTCCATGCATTAATCTCATAAAAAAATTATAAAGCTTTGGTGATCTATACATTAAAGACTTCATTATTTACCTTTATATTGTTTTTTTATAGAAGTTAGAATTATTCTAAAAAAAAAATAAACCACCTAACTGATCCATATTTCCTATATTTAATGATTAAATGTTATATTTTTTGTATTAACTATTTAAACAATCTCTTAAATTTTAAATTTAACAATCTAATTAAAATTTAAAATTATATATTCAAATGAATTATTGCTCCACTACGCGTACCCTCGATCCTAAAATGAATATATAAAAAACATATATATAAAAAACACTTTTACTATTTCATGTTTTATTTAAAGTGTATTAATTGCTACGCTCTTGATGATAATCGTACAAATTAAACATCTCACATAAGGAAGATTAGGAATCTATCGAAAAGAAAAATAATTTACAAATAACTTAACATTTTATCTTAATTCTATGAAAAAAAAAAAAAAAAAAGTTATATTTAAATCTCAAATTTTATAAAAGCATCATATATTCTTACCACATCTTGAACAAAATGTATCGTTAAGTGAAATCATATTACCACATTGAGAACAAAAACGTGGTGTTATTTGGCTATTCTGAAAGTTATGTGTAGGTACTTGATGTTCAATTTGGGGTTGATTAGCACCATATTGACTCATTCCTTGTTGGGGCACTCCATATGGAATAGCCCCATACGGTTGCATAACAACCTGTTTGGCTCCAACACCAGATTTTTGCATTTTATTATTTCTACTTAATTTATTTTTCTTCCTTTTCTTTACTATCATAATTGGAACTCCAAGAAAACAAAATCCTACAATTCCAAAAACAACAATCATTGACAATATTACCATAGCTGACTGGTCTGAGCTAGTTGAATACCAACTATAATCGTTTGCTCCTCCATCATCTGGACCATCATCATCATCTGGATCATCATCTGGATCATCATCATCATCTGGATCATCATCTGGATCATCATCATCATCACCACTACTATAATAATCCAGATCTTTACTTCCATCATAAGTAAGTGTTGTTGTTTGATCGTCTGGATCGTCATTCAAAAATACAATATACCATATATCATAATACCCTGGCCTGAAGTAACCATAAGTTTGTATATAATTACCATTTGATAACGGATAATAAGTATAAGACTCAGAAGCCTCAAACTTTGCATATTCCGTGTCATCCATTGCCCTAACAATAATTCCAATTATAAGATTAGAGCTCGAAAAAGACCATTGTAGACGATCATCATGATCCGCATCAATATATATGGATTGATATTGGCCTTTAGCAATAACACCGGTGTACATCAATTCTAAATTAATATCTTCTTCATTCCTAGTGCCATTAGCTTCATTATTTATGATAATTATTGACGAAATTGTTAAAAGGGGAAGAAATATGATAATTAAAAGTTTATTTGATACCATATTTTTATCTGCCTACCTGCCCTAAATTTTTTTTTAAAATTTATTATTAATAAAGATATAAGTATTTTTAATATAAATAACTTACTCATTATATTCATTTTATTCTATTTGCGCGCAACCTGATGACATAAAGGTTGCGACAATTCTCACATCTGGTTGCGACATTTCAGCGAAACGGAGCACTGCCATAGAGATCAAACCGAAGGATTCATATTAGGATCGATTTATTGTTTCATCGTTCTAGAATTAAGTAAATATAACAAATAATGTCATTTTTTTTACTTTTTTTATTAAGTTTTTATTCTTGAAAGAGTATTAAATTTATAACTTTACTTGGATTATAATAATAAATGAAAGAACTTGATGTTAATTCTGCTATTGCTGGAGAAATAATGACACCATACGTCATAATGTTAGATATTAATGCCACATTTAGGAAAGTAATTGAAACACTATATGCAAACAACATTTCCGCCATTTACATTCACAATACCTTAAATAATAACTATTATATTATTTCACAAACAGAAATTATTAATTATTTAAATAGCGGGGGTATGTTTCAAAATGAACTTCCGAAAATTTCTGTTTCAGAAATAATGAAAGGTCCTATTGAAATGCTGGATATTAATACCCCAGTTGATAAAATAATACGATTTATGACAGAACATAATTATAAACGTGTTTTGATAACAAAAAATGGAAAACCTTCGGGAGTTATTTCTACTCGTGATATAATGATATGGAATAATACATATTTTAAACCAGCAAAACCACAAGTTCTACTTTTTATGGATAATGCTTCAAGTAATTTTATCGCTAAACATATTTTTAAACAAAATATTGATGGGGATATACCTAAGGATTTAATTGACATTTATGGTGGAGCACTAAGCTCGATTTCAATAATAACAAATCAAATAATGAAAAAATCAGGAAATATACGTTATTTAATGAAGGAAAAACTATCTATTCTTCTTGAACCATATAAAAAGATAACTGGAGTTTTAATATGCGATTATAATTCAATAGATTTAAGACGTAAACTACAAAAAGCAACCATAGATTTTTTTAAATTATACTTAGTTTCTTTTAAACCAACTGAAAAAAAGGAAGGAATTCATCATTCTTATGATATAAGTCCAATAATTCCAATTTTTGAAAGTTAATTGAGAGAACAAAGAATTTAGCAAAAAGGATAAGGAAAAAATAATATTAAAAACCATTAAAATGAAATATAATGTTAAATGAAATAAAGCTTTTTGGACATACAAAGACTTTATGTCTAATAGGGCATCCCGTATCTCATTCAATGTCACCGACCATGTGGAATCCCGCTCTCCAAGAATTAAAACTTGATTATGTTTATATTGCTTATGATGTCCATCCAGATGATTTAGAAAAGGCTATTAACGGTATCAGAGCCCTTGGAATAAAAGGAATTAATGTTACAATTCCCCATAAGGAAACAGTTATAAAATACCTCGATGAAGTAGAAGAAGTTGCAATGAAAATGGGTGCTATTAATACAATCAAGAATGATGATGGCTACTTAAGAGCTAGGAATACAGATGCTGCAGGAGCCAAGAAATCCCTTCTTGATGCGGGATGTGAAATCTCTGGAAAAAAAGTTTTAATTTTAGGTTCTGGAGGTGTTGCAAGAGCATTATGTTATATCTTAGCCGATGATGTAGAGCAGATTATAATCACAGATATTATAGAAGAAAAAGCCATAAATTTAGCGAATGATGTTAGTAAGAAAATGGATGGTAATATAATTGGAAAAATGAGTAATGAATCAATAATTAAAGAAACAATTAAAACTACAGATATTTTAATTAATGCCACTCCAATCGGAATGCATCCAAAAGTGGATGTTACCCCCGTGCCTAAAAAAATGCTTCATGAGGATCTTTTTGTGTTTGATGTCATATATAATCCATTAAATACATTATTGATGAAAGAAGCGGCTGAGATTGGTTGCAAAACTCTTGGAGGTTTGGATATGTTAGTTAATCAAGGAGTATTGGCATTTAAATGGTGGACTGGTAAAGATCCTAATGCAAACTTGATGAAGAATAAAATAATTGCATTTCTTGGTTTAAAATGAAGTCTATTAAAATAAAGCAAAATAAATATTATTTTAAAGAAAGTAGATAATGATAATTAATTGAATTTAATCTTTATAATTTTATGAGATTATTTGATAAACCAATTGTTTCATTAGCACGTGATAAGAATATTACTTCAGCAGTTAATTTATGTCTTGATCAACTTAAAATTCCGAATTTAACTGGAAAAACTATTTTATTAAAACCAAACGTAGGAAGAGAAATAGAACCCAAACTAGGAATTAACACAAATGCAGAAGTTGTATATACAGTTTTTAATTATTTAAAAGACCGATTTAAAGCAAATTATCTAATCGGCGATTCACCAATTATTTCTACGGATACAAAAAAAGCTTTTGAACAATCTGGATATTTAGACTTATTAAACGATAAAGATCTTCAATTTATTGATTTAGATGATAAAAATCCAATAGAATTGGATATACCAGATGGAAGGATTATAAAAAAAATTAAAATTACTGGTTATTGGAATGAAATTGACTATATTATTTCTATTCCAGTGTTAAAAATGCACATGCACTGTGGAGCTTCTCTAAGCTTCAAGAATCTAAAAGGATTGCTCTATAAGAGAGAAAAAATCAAATTACATCACTTCAAAGCTACGGAAATCATTGATCAATTTAAAAACACAATGAAAAAAGTTAAAGAATTAGATATAGCAATTTCAGACCTTTCTCGAATATTACATCCTGATCTAGTAATTATAGATGCCTCCTATGCACAAGAGGGGATGGGTCCATCGTCTGGCAATGTTGTAAAAATGGACACTATCATTGCATCTACAGAATATCTTGCTGCAGACATAATTGCTCTTGCTGTCTCTCAACCAGAATGGACTTTGGAAGATGTCCCTCATTTAAAACTCATATCTGAGATGACGCCTAATGCTCCAAAATGCCGGGAAGATATAACAACAATACCAGAAAACATTCAAGAATTTATAAAACCGATGGAACCCCCTCCAACTTCAATAAATATTAAATATATAAATGTAAATCTAATAGATATCAATTCATGTTCTGCTTGTTTATCAACAGTATTTAATCTATTGAAAAATAATAAAGATTTTATTAATGAAAATTTTACTCAAGAACATCCTTTAAATTTTGCAATAGGTAAAGGAATAAAACATTCAGATCTATATTCAGATACATTCCTTATTGGAAATTGTACATATAACCAGTTAGAAAACGGAATATTTATTCAAGGATGTGCTCCTGTTGAATCAAAGATTCTAAAAAAAATAAAAAAAAACCTAAAAATAATTAATAAATAATAAAATAATTAATAATGAAGAAGAAATGGAGAATTTAAAGAAAGATTTTGAAGATTTAAATGATCAAGTAAATTCCAAAAATAAAAAAATAGATGAATTGACTAAGAATATTACAATAAAAGATGAAGAAATAAATAACTTAAATGCAAAAAATTGAAATTTAGAATCAAATATAGAAGATTTAACCAAGAAAATTAAAAAATTAAATAATTTAATAATAGAAAAAGATAAAACCATTCAGGATATTTCTGAATCTCTAACTGAAAAAGATAAAATAATTGAAGAAAGAACGACAAATTTAGAAGAAGTCAAGGCTGAATTAAATGAATTAAAGCCACCAGTTAAGGATGACTTTCAGGGCGAAGAACGATTAATATGTCCAAAATGCGGCGCAGTTGGAAAAAATATCAAAACTATTGAAGATAAAACGAAGATATTAACTTATATAGGAAATTTACCAATGTATGGTAAAATACACATATGTAAAAAGTGTGGAATTGAAATAAAAAGTAAGGAATCTGATACTGAATTAGTAGAGTAAATTTATAAATTTTTTTATGATACTTTAAAAAAAAGATAGGTTAATGATAAATTAATTAAAATTGAAAGAATCAATAAATTCTCTCTCTCTATATTTTGTATATTAACTATCTAATATACCCTTTCTTGTTATTATTCTTTCCTTATAAAGTTTTTCTTATCATCATATAACAAAAAGACAACTATAAAAATGATTTTTATTTCTCCTAAACAATGAAATCTAATTTTGTACTTCAATTTATACGAAAAATAATGTGAAATTCAAATTAAAAATATTAGTTTTAAAATGACAAAAGTTAAAGTTAAAAAACAAAGACGAAATAATAATAAAGCACTCTTGGTATTAAGCGCTCTTTTTTTGATGGTGGGAATCTCGTTCATGAGTTCCTTTGTTGATACCAATAATAGTGTTTATTCTGACGATTTAGATGGAATCCTCGAAGAGGATATCCCTACAAATGAGGAGAATGATCTAAAAGCTTCTGCGACTACAGTATCAATACTCTCTCCTCCTAATGGAATATGGACAACTCAGAGAGCTAATACTCTTAAACTATATGTTTCTGGCGAACATTGTGGTCCTTATTTTCCCGCCTTTGGTGGTGCATTTACGTACTATCATATTGATGATCATCCTGTTTCTGGATCTGTTACATCTAGTGTGAATGTAGAAGATTCATATATAAATTCAAATTATCCCGGTCCTTGTAGTACAACTACTTATACATACAATATACCCTCTTCATCATTAAATGGATATTTTACATGGAAAGGTAGGTTTTCGAAAGTTTGGTTAGGATGGATGTGGAGCTTGAACTGGTGGGAAACATGGTCTGACACGAATACAATATATTATGATCTGGAGGCTCCAACTAATCTACAATTAAATGTTCCTTCAGGATGGACAACCGATAATACACCTACTATAACCTACTATGGAAATGCTGGATATAGTGGTTTGGATTATTACGAGATTTGGATAGGGTCATATCTCTATTATCGTGGTAAAAATACAGTTTATACATTCCCTTCTTTAGGTAATGGCTATCATACAGTAAAGTTAAGAGTGAAAGACAATGCAGGTAATTGGGCTGAAACCGCACGCACAATACGTATTGATTATACTGCCCCACCCACTCCATATCCAAATGATGGTTTGAGTGGTTGGAGTACTGATAACACACCTACCTTTTCTTGGTCTCGTGTTTCCGATATAAGCGGAATTACAGGATACTATTGGAAAGTGGATGGTGGTTCAGAATATTGGACTACCTCTAATGTAGTAACTTTACCTGCTCAATCTGATGGCACCCATACCTTTTTGGTAAGAGCTAGAAATGGAGCCGGATTAATGAGCTCATATGGGGGTCATTCTTTCAGTATTGATTCGACTGATCCTAGTACTCCAAATCCTAACGATGGTGTAGATGGTTGGTCTACAGATAAAACACCAACATTTACATGGTCTGCAACTGATGTACCTAGTGGTGTAGCGGGTTATTATTGGAAAGTTGATTCTGGTCCAGAAATATGGACTACTTCTACAAGTGTTACCTTACCTACACAATCTAATGGTATACACACGTTCTCTGTTGTCACCAAGGACAACGCAGGAAATTTAGGAGATTGGGGTTCCCATACTTTTCAAATAATGGATGAAATTAACCCTCCAAATATAATAAATGCCGAATTGTATCCTAATACTCAAGTCTATGATAGTAGTGGAGTAACACAGATTAGAATATGGGTTACTGATGAATCAGATATTCAATCAGTTTGGGTAATTTTCAATGGTGAAAATCACACTGCTACTTTATCCCCCGATGGACTTTATTACACATATAATATAGATATTTCAAACATTCTGGATGTGTATACCTATGGTGTAAGAGCTGTTGATGAATATTATAACGAAGCTTATACAGAATTTAATTTTACCATAGAAGATGACGATACCGAAGAACCCGAAATCTCAATCAGATATGATGGAGATTATACGAAAGATAATCCTGGATGTCTCTATGTAAACGCAAGTGATGCTTCAGGTTTAAGTGTAGATCCTTCGGGAGTTTATAATGTCTCATCAGATTTAGGGACTTATTATTGGACTTTTGAAGCAACCGATAATGATAATGATCGACCAGGAGATTCTTTAACAAATATTCTAAATTACAGTATCACAATTGGTAATTATCATTTAGAAACTCCAACCCTTACTCGAGAGAATTCACCTCTTATTTTAAATCAAAACTCTAGTTCTTCACTATGGAATGATATAAAGGCGCTTCATGTTGATAATATGCGAATCGCTTACTATTCTGAAGAAAATGAGTGGCAATTAGTACCTTTCCAGCTTGATGAAAAGGCATACTTGAGAGGATTTAACTATCAAATGGGTTATCAAGGAACTTTATCCGGTTCATTTTTCTCTATACACGTATCTGATGTAGATATTAGTAATTATGGTCAATATATTGCTGAACATCGTTATGTAGGGAAAGATATCGATGCTCAACCCGGAGATCCATATAAAGAACCAACATTGTATGAGTGTCAATCAGGTATTTGGGCAACCCGACTTGCAGAGAATTGGGCAGAAGGATCACCCTATCCCGCGGCTCCAATACAAGATTGGAGAGAAGTAGAGGGAGGTCAAAGAGATCAAATAGAACATTGCGTAGATTGGGATGATGAATTGGTCTTTTATGCAGAGAAAGGTTATAAAGTCTCTAACAATCTTTGGTGGAATGCTGCTGAGTATCCTTACCGTTATGAAATTGAGATAATTGATCCCGTGGATGGCGGTCAATCTTGGATGTACATCTATTATAATGATGATGATACAATACCAATTAACACAGATCATAGCTATATTCCCTCAGAGGAGGATGATTTAGTCTCGTGGAATTCTGGTAATTCAGTTATTTCTGGTCAAAATTATGAATATACTTTTGATAATAATCTTGATCTAGGTTCTGCTTCATTTATTGATTCCGAAACTGTGAGTTCGATTTATACTGAGGCTGAAAAACAATGGATATCATTATATGCTCGTGGATATTTGTCATATCCAACTGGAACTATTGATGTTTCAGGTAATAGTGACATATGGAGAGAGGGAAACTGGGATTCTTATTATAATGAACAAGAAACATCGATCGGTTATGGGATTACTATGGATCTTGACTTAATGAATTTACCTTCATTAGATCCTAACTGGGAAATCAATTTTCCTGGACAAGATTTAGATTACTCAAATGGTCATCGTACAATTGGTATGGGGGGTCAATCTCATGGTAACACGGTAGATACAAGAAAACAGGTATTTGGAATCGTTGCTGTATATGAAGACTCTGCAGATCATGATGGTAATATTGCTGAATCAACGCCATTCCTTAGGGGAATTACTGATCATTCAATGGCTTCGAATGAAGCCGCTATCGATGGACCCTGCAGAGTAATTATTGATAAATTTACTGAAGACTATATTGGAATTGAATTAGGCGAGGAAGCCGATTATGAAGAAATATGTAAGTTTTCTCATAAAGCTACTAAATTTTATTCTACGATGATGACAGAAGATCCCATAATACTTAATACAAAAATAGATAGTCCTGAAATGACGATTGATGCAGGAGCTAATTATGCTTATATTGCGGGACAGAGATTTACTGATGCTTTCAGGAATAACTCAAAAGCCTCTATAATGATGGGTCGAGCACCAAACGGAGTTGCTGGACTTCCTGATTTACTTCAATGTAATAGTGAAGGATTATTATGGCCAATGATTAATTATCCTAATAGAGCCCCTTATGATGATGCTCTTACAAGTGATAACGGCCCATTACCTGGACGTGTTGATAATGAACCCTATTATACAGCCAGTGATGAAGGCAATCCTTTAGGAGACTGGATTTATGCCTCTACTGGAACGGGAGGCGCTTTAACATACCTTCCATATCAAGAAATTTGGGAATTATGTGCTAATGGAGGAAGATATGGATATGGAGATGTTTCAACATATTGGAATGACAATCCTGATTTTAGTGAATACTCTATTTATATCAACGATGCGGATCTAAATGGGCGAACGGGTGAATTTATTCGAGCAACAATTTTTGGTGATTTTGATGAATGGGAATGCCAAAGAGAATATGCGCGCATAAAACTAAACTTAGAGCCTTCTTTTACAAAGCAAAACGCACCTGAAGACCTATTACCCATCGCAGATTTTATAGTTAGCGATACTAATATAATTGAAGGAGATCCTATAGCATTTACCTTTACTGGAAGCTATGGTGATATCCCAGTGTCATATATTTGGGATTTTGGTGATGGTTTTAATTCTACCTTAGAAAATCCAGTACATATATATAATTATCCTGAAACTTATACCGTAAGTTTAACCGTCATTGATGATGATGGTGATATAGATACAGAAATTAAAACAGATTTTATAACTGTGTCTGACGATGATTCAGAAGCGCCTACAATTACTATTGAATATTTCGGTAATTTTTCTGATGGGGATCCTGGATATTTATTAGTTAGTGCTTCTGATAATGTAGGTTTAAGTGTAGATCCATCAGGAGTATATGATGTATCAAATGAACTTGGACTCCAAAATTGGACCTTTATTGCTGTCGATAATGATAATGATTGTCCTGGAGATGCTCTAACCACGATCGTGAATTATGCGCTCTTTATCACTGATGATGATACTGAAGCTCCAACTATTTATGTTGGTTATGATGGTGATTATACTGATGTGAATCCTGGAAATGTCCACGTTAATGCTACTGATAATGTTGGTTTAAGTGTAGATCCTTCGGGAGTCTATTCTGTTCCATCAGATCCAGGTATTTATTCATGGACTTTCATAGCTGTTGATAATGATAGTGATCGACCAGGAGATAATATGACTACTATTTCTGAATTTAGTGTTACTATATATGATGATGATAATATAACACCAGAAATATATGCACAATATATTGGTGATTATACTGATAGAGATGCAGGTTATATTTTAGTTAATGCATCAGATAATAGAGGATTGAGTGTAGATCCTACAGGAATTTATTACTTAGATCCAACCATTATCAATACTGCTCAAGAATTTACCTTCATAGCTACTGATAATGATAATGATAGAGCTGATGATAGTATAACTACTATTGAAACTATGAGTATAACTCTAACTGACGATGATACCGAAGCACCAGAAATTTTTATCTCTTATAGCGGGGATTATACCGATAACAATCCAGGATATATATTTGTATATGCAACCGATAATACTGGATTAAGCGTAGATCCATCGGGAAATTATAGCATTCCAAGTGAACCGGGCACATATTATTATACCTTTATCGCAACGGATAGTGATGATGATCGACCAGGAGATAGTTTAACTAACGTTATTAATATCAGTATAACTATAATAGATGACGATACAGAAGCACCAGAGATCTTTTTGTCCTATGACGGGGATTATACAGATAATAATCCAGGATGTATTTACGTGAATGCTACAGATAATGTTGGTTTAAGCGTAGATCCTACTGGGATTTATACCGTTCCTTCTGAACCCGGAACTTACTATTGGACTTTTATTGCAACTGACAATGATGACGATCGCGCTGATGATAGTCTAAGCACAATAATGAACATCAGTGTTACTATTACTGATGATGATACAACCGCTCCAGTAATCTTTGTTGAGTATATTGGCGGAAGTACTGATGGAGATCCTGGTTATATAATAGTTAATGCATCTGATAATATTGAATTAAGTATCGATCCTTCAGGGACTTATGCATTAGATCCAAGCATTATTGGAATAGCTCAAGAATTTACCTTTACTGCAACTGACAATGATAATGATCGAGCAGGAGATAGCTTAACTACTGTTGAAACCATTAGTATAATTCTTACTGATGATGATACAGAAGCCCCAGTTATCTATATCAGCTATGATGGAGATTATACTGATGGTAATCCAGGAAATGTCTATGTGAACGCATCTGATAATGTTGGTTTAAGCGTAGACCCTATGGGAATTTATCCGGTGTCCGCAGAATTGGGTACATACTATTGGACCTTTATCGCCACTGATAATGATGATGACAGAGAGGGAGATAGTTTAACTACAGTAATGAATTTTAGTATTACTATTACTGATGATGACACTATTGCCCCAGTAATCGTTGTCGAATATGTTGGCGGAGGTTCGGACGGAGAAGCTGGCTATGTTCAAGTCACAGCATCTGATAATATTGGATTAAGTATTGATCCTTCTGGGACTTATGCATTAGATCCAAGCATTATCGGCATTGCTCAAGAATTTACCTTTACTGCAACTGACAATGATAATGATCGAGCAGGAGATAGCTTAACTACTGTTGAAACCATTAGTATGATTCTTACTGATGATGATACAGAAGCCCCAGTTATCTATATCAGCTATGATGGAGATTATACTGATGGTAATCCTGGAAATGTTTATGTGAACGCATCTGATAATATTGGTTTAAGTATAGATCCTACCGGAATATATCCTGTGTCCGCAGAATTAGGCACTTATTATTGGACCTTTACTGCCACTGATAATGATGATGACAGAGAGGGAGATAGTTTAACTACAGTAATGAATTTTAGTATTACTATTACTGATGATGACACTATTGCCCCAGTAATCGTTGTTGAATATGTTGGTGGAAGTACGGACGGAGATGCTGGCTATGTTCAAGTCACAGCATCTGATAATATTGGGTTAAGTGTCGATCCTTCGGGAACATACGCATTAGATCCAAGCATTATTGGTACTGCTCAGGAATTTACCTTTTCGGCTACTGACAATGATGATGACAGAGCTGATGATAGTCTTACTACAATCGAATCTATTAGCATCACCTTAACAGATGATGATATTACTGCCCCAGAAATCTTTGTCTCTTATGATGGAGATTATACTGATGCCAATCCAGGAGTTATTTATGTTAATGCTACTGATGTTTCTGGATTAAGCGTTGATCCAACTGGAACTTATACAGTTCCATCATTACCTGGTATCTATAATTGGACATTCATAGCGACTGATGCTGATGCTGATAGAGCTGGTGATAGTTTAACAACTGAAATATATTACGAGATTATCATTATTGACGACGATACAATCTTTCCTTCCATTAATGAAGTATTAATCGAAACACCAATCTTGAATAATGCTTCAAGTTTATGGGTGAAAGTTGATGCTACAGATGCTTCTGGAATTGAAAGTGTTATCGTAATCTTTGATGTTATCGCTTACACAGCTATATTTGACGGAGCTTATTATTACGCTGATTTAGATATGGGATACCTTGGTGATCATATTATATCGATTATAGTTACTGATGCTGATGATGACGTTCCTGATGATGGGTTAATTTCAATCGAAACCTATACAATAAGTATAGCAGATGGTCTTTTAGACCAAACAACCATAACGATTGATGTTGTTAGTATTGAATTAAACCATGAAATGGCAATGGGTTATGGTTTCGATGTAACTTTCAGCGTATTTGCTGACCAAGAGTTCAATGATCATGACTATGACATTGAAGTTTCGGTTTATGACCAAGTTTTTAATGATTTTGGAAATTACCAGATTCACATCCCAATGTTGGAAAATTATGGAACCATCTGTACGATAACCAATACGTTAGGTGAATCTATAACTGAATCTAAGGACATTATCATTGATGAGGCTGTTGTAAAAGCCTTAATCTTGAAACAATTAGATGAAATTAATGACTTAATTGATGCGTCTGATGCGTCCGATTGGTCTAAAAAGAATTATCAGAAAACCATGATTAACAAGATCAATGCATTAATTCATCAGATTATAAACGGTGAATACGATAGTGCGTATGATAAACTCCTTCATGATCTAAAGCCTCTACTTACAGGATTAAAAACTGATGAGTGGGAAACTGCTTGGGGCGATGGTGGAGTGTATAATAATCCATGGGTCTCTAGTGATACATTACAAGAAACTTTTCAATATGAAATCAATCCAACGCTTTGGGCATTGACTCAAATAGTCGAACTTTAAATTTAAAGTAAATATTCTTTTTTTTTAAATTATTCTCTTTCAAAACAGAAAACTATCCTTGTTTTTTAAAAGCTAATTGTAATCTTATTTCTTTTTCATTATTTTGAAGAGATCTCGTCTTTATTTTGAGAAATTGAGCAACAACTCGAATTTCTACTTTAACTAAATAGAATCTTCTGGGAATCCAAGTATGATTTGCCTTAATAAACCCCCAATCTTTTTTAAGGAAGTCTTTCTATGTAACCTCTTAAGGTTGGTTAAGTTAAATAATCCTTTCCTTTGATTTAAATCAAAAAATTCTTTTGAATCTTCCATCATTTTATATATTGCAATCATTTTCGTATGAAAGTTTGATAGGTTTTCTCTCTCAAGAAGGAGTCTAATTACACGTTCTAACATTCGGTTAAATATATGAGCCGTTATCAAGGTTTTTTGATAAATAGATCCATCAATATTCGGTAATGATGATACTCCATCTTTTAATTCGTCAAAATTAGAATGATATTTTTCAATTATATATTTCTGTGAGATTTCTATCCTTTTATAATTATTTTGGAGATCTTTTAAAGTATTCATCCAAATATCATGCTGGAGATATGCTAAAAATAGGAATTGTGTTAATTGCGTACATTCTTCCGTTATAGCATCAATTTCCAGTCCTAAAAACCAAATATCTGCAAAAACTGGACCTGTTAAACCCATTTGTAAATGCATTTTTCCCATTGGTTTTTGGGCGGCTAAATTTAATCTTTCAAGTGGAGAAATGTTAAAAAACCCCCATTTTACATTACAATTTTGACAAATACCAATAAAATTTGGCTCTAAAAAATCTCTATTATTAAAAAGTCTTTCTGTGGCACATTCTGTGCATTCTAAACTAGAACAATTCCAACACAAAAAAAAATCTCTTTTAGAGGGATATTCTTTATTGCAATATGAACATCTATATAAAACCATTATCAGGATTATTTTAATTTAAATTTGATATATATTCTTATTATTATTTAAATAATAATCAATAAAGAAAATTTGTTTTATGAATTTATAAAAATTTGTGTAGTTTTTATATTTACTGATTGTAGGACAATCACATTCTTTTTGGAACTTGATTTTAAAATAGGGATTTTTTTTAATTTTTACTTCCACATTCAGGACAGGTAGTTCTATCACCAAATTCAGCCCCACAAAATGTACAATATTTGGTCTTCACTCCCCTAATCTCACTTATAGTTTGGTCTGCTAATGAATTTTGATGATCCATGTTTTGAATTTGGCATGGTGAGCCACATTGGACACACGTGTTCATTTTCCTTGTAAAATAATAAATAAATAAACCAATTCCAGCTGTAAATATTAAAAGGATTAGTGCAATCCAAAATTCCATCTCTTCTCTTTTAAGGAGCATGCTTTTTCCACAAATAGGACAATATCCTGTATGTACAGATTTACTTGACATGACTATATTTTATTAAAATAAATTATAGTATTTAAAATAATTTTATTCTATATTTTCATTAAATTTTATTGAATTAAAGAATTATTTAAAATGATGAAAGAAAAATCGTTATTTATTGTATTAGATGGAATAGATGGCTCAGGATCAACCACTCACGCAAATATCCTTTCACAAGTTTTGCAAGACAAGGGTTATAATGTATATCTTACTAATGAACCATCTAAAAGCGAAATAGGAGTATTAATTAGAAAATTCTTGAAAAACACCAAAATACCACCTACTACTGACGCTCTCCTATTCGCTGCAGATAGAGACATTCATTATCACAATGAAATAAAAGAAAAACTTGAAAAAGGATATATAGTAATCTCAGATAGATATATAGAATCTTCAATAGTATATCAATCCATCCAATCTGATAAAATTACAATTGAATGGGTAAAAAAAATAAATAAATTCGTAAAAAAACCCGATTTAACAATCATTTTAGATATAGATCCTAAAACCTCCTTAGCAAGAAAAAGTGGAAGGGTGTTGGAAAAATTTGAAGATGTATCCTTTTTAGAAAAAGTAAGAAATTTATTTCTTAAGCGTGCTAAGGAAGAAGGTTATATTATTGTTAATTCTGATGATATAATAGAACTTGTTCAAGAAAATATTCAAAAAATCGTTCTAAATAAATTATAACAATTAACCATAAATTTGAATTTATATTTTTAATTTAAAACAACAGATATGATTTATTAAATTTGGATTAAAATTGAGTATTAAAAACCAGCTTAAAGAGAAGAGTTTTAATAAGGATATATTGTATAATCATGTTAAATTATTTAGTTTTCCACGACTTGCTGGCTCTGAAGGTGAAAAGAAAGCAGTAAACCTCACAGTAAAAACATTTAAAGACATTGGCTTTGAAGAAAAACAAATAGAAAGAGAACCTTTTGAATTTTCTGATTTTTATTCAACGACCTTAATTAGTTTAATAATGATTGTGAGTTTTAATTTAATTTTATTATTGAGAGTTTTTATTTATGTTTTTTTCTTCTATACAATCATAATAATTGTTGTAGGCTTATTTTTTTTTTTCTCGATTATAAGGGGTCTTAAACATCCGGAGAAATTAGGCTTTTGGGGAGAATATTTTGGTACGATTTTCTCCGCTACAAACGTGATTGTTAAAATACCTGCTAAAATAATTGAAGAAAGTGAGGCGGGAAATATTATTGTATCAGCTCATTTAGATTCAAAATCACAATCATTCAAAACATGTTGGAGAATTTTTGTTTATCGAATTTGGATGTTCAGTGGAATTTTATTAGGAGGTTTTTATATAACAATTTTTCTTTACTGGATTGGTTTATTATTTTTTCTAAATACGCTACCTATAATTGTAGAGATAAGTATATTTATAGAGATAAGTGTTTGGATATTGACTTTTTTAATATTATTTTCAAACCTTACATTAATGTTCCTTAGAACTCATAATAAATCACCAGGATCCTTAGATAATGCTTCTGGAATGGCTATTGTATTTGAATTGAGCTCATTTTTTAAAAATTATCCTTTAAATAATTTTAATTTATGGTTCTGTCAATTTTCTGCTGAAGAATTAGGAACTATGGGTTCGAGAATTTTTGTTAATAATAATGAACATCAATTTAATAAGGGAAAGGTTTTTCAAATTAATTTTGATATGATAAGTGCAGCTGGGTTGAGTGATAAAAGAAATCGGATCGAGTACTTAAAATCTAATGGTATTTACCCTCGGAAGAAAATTTCCCCCCTTCTTAGCAAATATTTAGAAAAGGCTGCAAATGAAGAAAATATAATTGTTCATGGATTTCATCTGAGTACAGGCGCTCATTTAGATTCAGTACCCTTCCATTTAAGAGGTTACGATGCTATTGATTTAAGTACTCGATGGGGCGCTCGTTGGACTCATAATAAAGTAGATACACCAGATAAGGTTGACTCCCAAATCTTATTAGAAACATGTCAAGTTGCTCGAAAAACAATTT
The DNA here is from genome assembly GCA_016839905.1 of Promethearchaeota archaeon. The sequence continues at coordinate 21,879 of JAEOTJ010000346.1, forward strand.
TAATGCTTGATGATGATTATAAAACATTATGTGAAAAAAAAGAAATTATGTGTGATGAATAAGATTGAGTTATAATATTGCTGAAAAAATTTTATTAAACCATTCTAACCTTAAAGATATTTCACCTGGACAGTTTATTGAATGTGATGTAGATCTTGTAATGGTTCATGAACAATTAGGAGGAAGAATTCAAAAAGAATATGAAAAACTTGGAATAGATTATGTTTGGAATCCCAATAAAATATTTTTTATTTTAGATCACTGGGTTCCAGCTCCAACAATATCTGCAGCTCAAATGCATCAAGATTGCAGGGCTTTTGCAAAGAAATTTAAATTTATACATGATATGGGAATAAATAAAGGAATATGCCATCAGGTTTTACCTGAAATGGGTTTTGCTCGACCTGGGATGCTTATTATTGGCTCTGATAGTCATACAACCACGTATGGCGCTTTTAATTGTCTCTCTACGGGAGTAGGCGCGACTGATATTTCTATAACCTTTGCAACAGGAAAACAATGGTTTAAAGTTCCAGAATCGTTTAAAATTGAATTGATAAATAAACTTAATAAAGGAGTAATGTCAAAAGATTTTATATTAACTTTATTAGGCGATCTTACAACTAGAGGCGCAATATATAAATCTTTAGAATTTTATGGTGATGGTGCTGAATCTTTTTCGATTGATGGAAGGATGACTGTCTCAAATATGGTAGTAGAAGCTGGAGCAAAATTTGGACTATTTTTACCTGATGAGAAATTGAATGTGTGGTTAAATAATAGAACAAATGAACACTATAAATCTATATTGCCTGAAAAAGGTGCCGTTTATGAAAAAACATACGAGTATGATCTTTCAAAAATCACTCCAGTCGTGGCTAAGCCCTCAAGTCCTGGAAATATGGCCAAGATTGAAGAAGTAGAAGGTATTGAAATAGACCAAGCTTTTATTGGAAGCTGTACAAATGGTAGAATGGAGGATCTGCGAGTCTCAGCTGAAATTTTAAAGGGAAAAAAGATAAAGGCAAAAACTAGACTGATTATTACGCCTGCTTCTAAAGAAATTTATCAAATGGCCTTAAATGAAGGTTTAATTGAAATTTTTATAAAGGCTGGAGCGATTTTTACACATTCTACTTGTGGTGCTTGTATTGGAGGACATATGGGTGTTTTGGGTGAAGAAGAGGTATGTATAAGTAGCACTAATCGTAATTTTATTGGTAGGATGGGAGCCCCTACTTCTCAAATATATTTAGCATCTCCAGCTACAGTAGCGGTTTCGGCAATAAATGGAAAAATCTCAGATCCTAGGGAGGTATTGTAAAAAATGGAAAAGATTGAAGGTTATGCTTATCTTTTAGGTGATGATATTAATACGGACGATATTGTACCAAGCCATACTTTGACTATTCGTGATCCTAAAGAAATGGCGAAATATACTCTTGAATATATTGACCCTAATTTCGTTAAAAATATTGATAAAGGTAATATTATAATCGCTGGTGAGAATTTTGGTACTGGTAGCTCAAGAGAAGAAGCTGTAAATGTTTTTAAAATTCTTGGAATTAAAGTTATTATCGCAAGGTCATTTGCTAGAATCTATTTTAGAAATTTAATTAATGTGGGAATCCCTGGACTAACCTTAAATTGGGATGATCAATCTTTTTCTAATGAAGATAAGTTAGAAATCTCTCTTAAAGAGGGTATTATAAACAACAAAACAAAAAATATACGAATAGAATTTGTAAAAATTCCTGAATTTTTAGCAGGAATTCTGGATTCTGGGGGGAGCTTAAACCTTTTAAAGAAAAAGTTAGGAATATGATTAAATTACATCAAATCTTTAATTTCTCTCTGAATTTCTTCAATTCTTTTTTTAGATTTCATTAGAATTTTACTTTTACCATATTTTCGAAACCATCTATCAAATCGTCTTTTAATTGTTACTTCTCTTGTTCCTGCCATCATTTTATCGGCCAAACATACAATTTTTTCTTCAATTGTTTTAGGGAGGTAATCTTTTTCTGGTAATCCTAATGCTTTCGCATCTTCTTTATCTAATCCTCCTAAAATATGAGTTTCACATATACGCCCTATCTCCTTTGGCATCCCCCTCTCACGTAAGATTTTTCCACCAATTAAAGCATGATCAAATCCATGCGTTTTTAATCTTCCAATATCATGTAATAATGCTCCAATTTCAATTAGATCTTTATTAATTTCAACATTCTTAATTTTATTAGCAATGTTTAAAGCCTTTTCTGCCACACTAAGAGAATGTTGGCAAATAATATCTTGAAGTTTTAATTCTCGGAATAATTCTAGAATAAATTCTCTATCCGGTAAAAGGGGTTCATTTTTTACCATTATAATAATAAATTAAATAATTAAAATTAAGTTTTAGTTATTGAATAAGTTGAGATAAGTTAAAGTAATAATAATAAAACAGATTTATATTCCTTAGAATTTAAATAATTAGCCTACTTATATAACTAAGATAAAAAAATCTATTATGTTCCTTCACAAATTTACCATTAAGTCCTGCATATGAATAAAGAATCTAGAATATTAGTATCTATTATTTATTTACTTTTTTTAATACCTATATTTATTCTTGCTATTGTATATTCTATATACATGGAATCTAGAATGGTAGGGATGCTTATCTATTTTCCTCTAAGTATCTCTTTAGGAATATATTTTATTTTCCTCTGGTTGAAGATAAAATTAGAAAATTTAGGCTTTTTACAAAGGAAAACAAAAAAAAGTAAAAACTCAATTATCTTAAAAAAGAGAAGAAAATTAATACTCCAACTACTTTTTTTATTACTCTTTATTTTAATTACAATTTATTATTATTGTTTTATAATAGATAATATTAGGACTTATCCATCATCTTCTTATCTCGATCGCTCTGTATGGATCTTACCTTTAATGATATTATTAACTTTAGATCTTCTATTCAGTTGTATTGTTGTCTCTAATTATTTAGATTTTGCTAATGAATTAAGAAAAAACAAATCCATATATGAAAAAAGGGAGTTAAATAAAATAGATATCCTCCTAAATATAAGACTCTTAAGAGAGAAAGCTAACAATGAATTAATTATAGAAAATTTAACAGAGGCATTAGATTCATTTAAAAAAGCTCGGGCATTAGTGTATTCTTTTGTTAAATTTGAAAAGGGAGCTAAATTCATTAATGATGATGAAGGAATCCCATCAATCAAAGATAGCGAGTTAAGCGACATTTATTTAGAAATAAAAGATTCCATTGAAAAAATAGAGAGATTAATGGAAGAAAACCTATATAAAGAAGTGAAATTCAATTTAAAAAAAGCAAATGAAATTCAGAATGATAATGAATTAAAAGAATCCATAATGAAATTAAAAAATATTTTAAAAGCTACGGCAAAATTACCCAACACTCAAGAATATCAAAAATTAAAAACCCAAATCAAAAACTGTAATGATAATATAATCTTGTCTAATATTAAAAAAAAAATAACTGAAGGCAATATGTATTTGGAAAAAAATCAAGTCGAAATAGCTGTAAAATCTTATCGCAATGGGTTATCAATGTTAGGGAATATTTTTAATATCAAGACTCGTGAAAACGAGAGAAAAAAGCTAGAAAACAAAGTAAATCAAGCTTATATCAATTTAATAAACTCACTAGTTCTTAATGCCAATACTTTATATAATGATCTCGACTTTAATGGTTCAATTTCCAAATTAAAGCAGGCAAAAACCATTATTAAAAAAATAGATGATTCAGACTTAAAGACTACCCAATATGAGTTAATAAAAAAAAAAAAACTTGAAACTAGAATTTTAAAGATAAAGAGTACTATTTTAGATTTAGGTACAAAATTTGCTCGATTGCAAGTTATTGAACTTGTTGAAGAATGTAAAGAGAAGGAAGATTTAATAATAACAACTATTATGGAGATGATTGAAAGTAATGAAATTCATGCTAAATATTTTAAAAGTAGTCAAGCCGTAGCCTTTAATCAACAAGAAATTATAGATGATTTTGATAAATTAAGGGTAGCTATAAATCCCGTAATTATCCCTGAAGCACTTAAGATGTGTGTTGTATGCAGAGGCAAAATAAAAAATTTATTAGTTGAATGTTCAGAATGCGAGGCTTTATACCATCTGAAGTGTGCAAAATCACTAAAAAATAAAGAAGAGGGATGTTTCCAATGTCACGCTAATTTCCCACCTTTACCCGAATTACCTCCTGAAGAAGAGCAAGGAGATCCTGTCATCATCTCTGTTCGAAAAATTGGATATCAGACCTCATTGCTCTTAAATCCTGATAATATTCAACATAAAAATCCCACAGCTCAATTCCTTCAGCTTAAAAAAAATCTACAAGATGAGCTTCGGCACAAAGTTTCGTCCCAGTTCCATGAATCCTTTAAATCTCCGATTGAAAATCTATATGATAGTATCTCTCATTTGAACAGTAAAAATTTAGAGAATTTAGAAGAAATTAAAAAGGAACAAAAAAAAATCTTTGCAGATATCAATAATAAATTGGCAAAATTACAAGACGCGCAAGACGAAATACGATGGTTTAACCCAGTAACTAATAAAAAGAGGATTTTTTGTCCTGATTGTGGGAATGATATAATTGAAGAGAATCAAGCGATTTGTGAAAAGTGTGGCTTAGAATTATAATAAAAGAAAAATAACAAGGTAATTCTATTTCTTTTTCATATATAATAAAAATGAATCATTAGTGGACTTTTAATTATTGAATATGTTGAAATAAGCCAAATTAAAGAAGAATGTTTAAATAAATTGTAAAATATTATTTTATTTTTCTATATATCTCTATAAGGACCAGAGCATAATCCTCCAGCTAATCCTCCAGCTAATCCTCCGGCGAATGCACTTAATATTCCTGCAGTTGTTGGAACTAAATGAATCTCTGAGAATAAATAAAATACATCTTCTCCAATTGCAATTCCAATAAAAATCCAAAGCAGAAGTACAATGGATACAGTAATAACACTAACTAATAATCCTCTTTTTAAGCCCTTACCAATAGCTCCCGCTACAAAACCAATAAATATCCAAGCGAGAAATCGTGGAGCAAAGAAATCAAAAATTGTCTTTCCTTCCGTTAAAAATACAATAAAAATGTTAAATTGAAAATTATCCTCAAATATTTTATATAGTGCTTTTATCGGTCTTTTTCCAAAATAACCTTGGATTTCTATAAAAGTTTCCCACATTGTAAAAGCACCAACTGCAAATACAGATAATAACGTTCCGATGATGACACCAATCAATAAGCGATAATCCACTTTCATTTTAAATTCTTATTTTAAATTAATTATAATATGATTAATTTAATTAAATAATATAAATAATTTTACTTCTCGCTTTAAAAAAAATATAATTGAAATAGTAAGAATCTTCAATTTTTAGAATTAAGTTTTGCTGTTAATTGAATCTATGAATTATTTAACAATTTCTAATTTATAGATTCAAAAAAATATTAAAATTATAAAATATTCAATAATATTATCTTTAAATTGTTAAAATTATTCAATTAATATCAGGTTTCTATATTGGCTAAAAAGAAAAAACAATCAAAAACAGAAGAAACAGAAAAACCAGAGGAGGATAAAATCGAATCACCCAAAATTGAAGATTTTAATTTTGAAGAAGATTTTCAAGATGACCTAGATTTAGAAGAAGAATTGGAGCTTTTAGATACAGATGATTTAAAAGTAGAGCTCGATGATAAAAAATCTGGTATAATTAATAAATATGAAGCTGAAAAACAATTATTTCTTAGTTCTGGCATCCATATTGGAACAAAATTATTAACTGGTGATTTTCGGAAACAAAATTTTTATTATCGACAAACTAACTATGGTTTATGGGTTATTGATATTCAAAAAACATCAGAAAGGATTAAAATTGCGGCAAATTTCTTAAGTAAATTCGTGGAAGAACAAAGTAATAAAGTAATTGTTTGCTCAGTTCGGCGTTATGGTAAAGAACCTGTTAAAAAATTTTGTGAAGTTCTAGGATGTCGAGCTATTACTACTCGTTTTATCCCAGGTTCTCTCACAAATCCCATTATTGAAACTTATATAAAAGATGCCGCTGTAGTAGTTATCGTGGACCCCCATGCTGATAAAGTAATCTTACGAGAAGCACAATTAGCACGAGTTCCTGTTGTGTCTTTATTTGATACGGATGATACATTCTCTGGTATAGATTTTACCATTCCAGCTAATAATCGAGGAAAAAAAGCTCTTGGATTAGTTTTTTGGTTATTAGCAAAACAAATAATGCTTAAATTAGGTAAAATTTCAAGTGAAGATGAATTTCAATACACTTTAGATGAATTTACCTCTAAAATTACTCCTGTATATCGCCAAACAGCATAAAACTTTATTTCTCTTTCTATTTAAATTTCTTTCAGATATTTTTAAGGTATACCTTTGTTTTTAAATTAAATTAATCTAATAGTGATTTATATTAAATTATTCAACTATTTCAAAGATATAAAAAAACCTTTTTTTTTCTTTTTTAAAATGTTAGAATTTTTGAAGTTTTTTGCTTTTTAAGTCTTCATTTTAAAAGTTTAAAAAAATACTTTGTAATTACTTCTATTTAAATATGATCTCATTATTATTCTATCGAATCAGATATTATAAGTCATATTAAACTGGGAAAAAAAAATAAGGGGATGTGGTATATAGGGAAAAATAAATGAAAAATATTTTTTAATTTAAACTAAAAAAGAGGGATTAAAGACGAGTCTAAATAATAAAGGTTTAGATTCATTGGAAAAGGATGGACAACCTTTATTTTTAAATGAATTTATCATTGGAGATGTAGAAAATAATATCGAAGATTTAAGTTCTCTTCCTGAAAAAGATACTATTAAATTATCATTTTATAATCCAGTAACTGATAAATCGGATTTTATTATTATAAAAAGAGTATGATCTTTGAATAATAGCTAACTTTTTAATTCTTCCAAAACACTTGGAGCTATGATGAAAGGGCACTCCAGATAATGTTTCAGCCTCATGCCCAGAGTTTCAACAGTTCGCATCCCGAATTGTGTCCGGTACAGCTTATTGATTTTTCTCATGGTTGCTTCATCAACTACTTTTATGGCTTTAAAATCTTTTAATGCGGGATTTTGCTCAATCAACACTTGGAAGCGAAAAATTTGTTCCTCACACTTAATTAGTGTATTTACGGCACTTTTGAGCCAAGAATGACAATTCTCAGTCACCAGTGCTAATAGAAATGTTAAAGAACTTCTTTTTGATGGTGAAAGACGAAATTGATAATAGAATTTCGTCATTATCCGTCGGATTGACCGAAGCCACGGGAATTGTTTTAACGCTTTTCGTAATACTCGTTTCTCGTATTTATCCATATTTATTGGGTTCATTAAAACTAAATATTTGGTATCCTGAAACCCAGATTTTAAGTCTTCTAAATTCTTACGATATGAACGGATTATTGTTCTCCATGCTCTATAAGTCCTCAATTTAAAAGACTCAAGACTCTTAGCTGTGAGGCCACGTGCAGGTAAGAGATAAAAACATCTTTCTTTCAATAGATCCGCACCCTTCCAGTGAATAATTGATAAATTACTTAAATACGCAAGGAGATCAGCTTGTATCTTAGAGGGATTGCTAATTGAAAAAATAGAGCGGAGCTTCAAGTAGACTTGCCAAGCTTGTTTAGAATCGGTAAATTTAAATTCTTTTGGGTTCAAAATCCGGCCTTTCGCTTCAATTTCTAAAGATATACGGCCTAAAAACGCTAATTCATTAATTTCCTGTTGATATTTCTCGTTTTTTAGCCTCGTCAACTCTTTTAACAACCCCCTGTTTAAAAGTTGAGAAGCGTGGAAAGCACATTTTAGAATTTGCCCTTCGGTAAAAAATTGTCTCACACCAGCTTCTAAGCGGTCTGAAAAGTCAATGGTAACGTAATCAATCGGTCCTAGCCATTCTATTAATTTTTCAACGAAAAATGCCGT
>JAEOTJ010000347.1 GCA_016839905.1 Promethearchaeota archaeon
CAAAGACTGATAGCTTGTGGGAGAAAAAAATGATAATTCTAAGAGTTTATATGATATAAATCTAAATTTTTACAAAATAAGTAAAAGAAAAAAAAATGGGTTATCACCTAAAAGGTGTTAATGCCTAAATTTAATAATTTTTTTTATTTTTAATCTATTAAGTTTCACTCTTTACAAATTTATAGTTAAAATAATGTACTATGCAAAATAAATCATCAATTATTTATATTATTGTAGCAAATCTTCTATGGAGTCTCATACCAGTTATAGTTCTTAATTTATTCAATGAGATTTCAATCATTACGATAATATTTTTAAGATTTTTTGTATCTGGCATTTTACTTTTTTGTATTGCTCTTATATTGATACATTATAATAATCGCTACACCTCAAATGATAAGATTTTCCTAAGACAATCATTACAATTCACTCAATTCAAAAATGAGACGTTTTTCAATTTAAAAAATATAATTTATTTCTCAATTTTAGGTTTCGTTGGTATAATCCTCCATATATTAGGATATTTTCTAACATTAAAAACCACATCAATCGCCTTTGCAATGATTGGGTTTCAGGTTAGTATCATAATGGTGGCACTTTATGATCATGGTTCTAAATCCGAAAGGTTAGATTTCTTTAAAATCTTGTATCTCATTCTCTTGATGTTTTCAATATGGATAATTATTATTATAGAATTACAACAGTCATCTCAAGGTCTTGTTAATATAACTCTAGTAGGTTTTTCATACATTGCTCTCTTTAGTTGTTGCTTGGCTTTCTTTCACATAGTTGTTAGGAAGGACCATTATCATGAAGAAGAAATCTTAATAATTAATAGAAATCAGAATTATAAGATAATCCGATTGATATTGAAAACCTCATTGACATTTATTCTGGGAGTCTTTTTGATGATTCCTTTATTGTTATTTATCCTTATATTCCCCATTAAAGGAGATTTATCCATTGAGGTTGAGCAGTTTTTTATCGAGCTTCCAAGAATGATTCAGGTTCTGTTTAGGTGGGAAATAATTTTTTTAATTTTATTTTCTACAATCACTCCCTTTATGCTGATCTTCTTGGCGGGGGTTAATTGGAGCACATATAATTTAACATTTAGTCAATGGGCAAGCATTTTAACAATAATCGAACCTTTTGGGGCATTATTTTTTGGAGTTCTTTTTATGAAGGAATCTTTTCCTATAGAATTTTTAATAATCGTGTTATTCATTTTAGCGATCTCCATTTTATTTAGATATGCCCATGAAACCAGGAATAAAATAAACGCTTTCATTATTTTAAAACTAAAACAGAGCTTCTTAAAAAATACGGCAGTTAAATTATTAAAAATTGAGGGTATTACCAGTGTGGATTCATTAGTAGGATCTCATGATCTATTATTGAATGTAAAAACAAACTCTATTAAAAGTTTTTATTTTTTAATGAATAATACAATAAGAAAGATTAATGGAGTTTCTGAAATTAAAATACTTTTTATTAACGAAATTAATAAAATAGATAACTAAGAATTAAAAAAAATTAGAGATGATGATATGATTAAAGCGGTAATGTTTTGTAAAATCGAACATAAGTCATTATTAAGGGTTTTGGAAGAGTTAAAGAATATCCCAGAAATTAAAAAACTCTTTTCATTAACTGGAGATTATGACGTGCTTGCTGAAATAGAAGTCGAATCCTCAGAGGATTTATATGAGTCATTCATTAATAAGATTGATCCTATTGAGGGTATTTTAAATACAAATACTCATATTATAATGAAATCTTGGGTTAAATAATCACAAAATTTAAAATTAGAAGCATGAATCGTCAAAACAATATTATTTTGTGTTCAACGTTCCACGATCCTCAATTTACTCTTAAGAATTTATTAATTTCTACCATACCAACAATAAAAAAGTTATTTTTAAAGTCAATTGTATGTTGTACACCTGCTACAGGGAAAGAAGTTGGAGATTTTCTAACTAATAATGGTATTGATGTTGTATATAGCCCAGAAATGGCTCAGCTCGATACGTATAGGTTTGCAATTAAAACAGCTTTAGAGTATATTAAAGAACCTAAAATTCAGAGATTATTTTATATAGATTTTGATAGATTAATTCATTGGGTTAATGTTTATCCTGAAGAACTTGAGAAAATATTTGAGAATAATACAAATGTTGATTACTTACATATTGGTCGTTCTAATCGAGCGTTTAAAACTCATCCGGAGACTCAAAAAGATACAGAAATAATCGTTAATGAATTGGGTTCCAGGATATTAGGCTTAACAGAAACGCATGATCTCATTTCTGTTTGTTACTTAATTAGTAAAGAATTAGGAGAAAAAATCCTCAAATTGAAAAATCCAACTGATACAGGTTTTTATGGATCGTGGCCAATTTATTTCTGGAATTGGACAGCACCCTCTTTAAAGTGTTATTTACAAGTGGAGGGGCTAGAATGGGAAACCCCGGATCGATTTAAAAAGGAGATAGATATGATTGGACGTGATGAGTGGTTAAAAAAGTTCCAATCCCCGATAGAATGGAAAAAACGAGTTGAATTTTTATACAATTGTTTGATTGAATTTGCTCAATTAACGGAATTTAAGTTTAAACAATAATTCTAAAAGATACAGGTAAAAATACTTTACCAAACAAGATTTTCTATAATTTGAATTGCTTTATCAGCAACCTTTTTATTTAAAACTTTATTCATTCGTAAATTATTAATAGCATGCTCAAGATGCGTGTCTAGATTCTTTAAATTCATTAAATTTGTTTTATCCCCCTCCGCTTCGACCAGATCTATCATCGGATTATACTTATTCATTAAATCTTCGAGTTTCTTTCTAAAACTTGCCTTTATTTTTGTATTTACGATTTTCCCTTTTTCAATCAAAATGGGAAGAACGGGGGCTCTTAGAGTATTTATATTATTATTAGGATCAACAAAATAGAAGATAAATATTGGAATCCCTACGACTACATTTTGAGTTCTTAATTCGATTGAATAATCCTTGAAAAACGCTTGAACATTATTTAATTCTCCATCCTTAACGCTTTCAATATTATTCAAACAAGATTGCTTTTCTTGTCTTATTTGAACAACGATATCCTCGGCACTTGCTAAATCTTTACTAAGTGTGCCATGTTTTAAGTCAATTTCTCTTTTAATCTCGGCGATCTTGCGTTCTTGTTCTGAAATTTTCTTATTATGAAGGCTATCAATGTCATTTTTTTCACGATCTAAATTCTTATGTAATTGATTTATTTCCGTTCTATATCTACTAATTGAGTTTCCTAATTCCGTGTATTTCAGATTAATATCTTTAATTGCTTCATCTAGTAAAAATAAATCCTTTTGTTTGATTGCTTGGTTTATGCGTTCAACAACAATTTTAATTGCATTAAGTCCATTTATAAATTCCCCCGTTTTATCATTAATTTTATATTTTCCTGTTTTTATGAGTTCTTCAGGAGAATTATGAAGTTCTCTTTCATTTTCCTCTTGCAATTCCTTGGTTAACATTGCTAATTGTTTCTCTTCATCTGTAGTATCAATAGTCGTCCCTTTTATTTTTTCAACATCTTGGGCACCCTTCTTAAGCCAATTATCAACGATATTTGAAATGCTTTGCATGTAATTCTCAAGCAATTTAACATCTTTTAAGGAAACAAAATCATAAATTTCTTGAATAATCTTAACTTGATTAACGCTTTTAGCAATAGGAGCTCCTTCTAATATGAAATAAGACTCTCCAAAATTATTTATATCATATTGATTTAACAAGAAATTTTTAAAATAACTAATTTCATTATTATTGAATAGAGCTTCTTGTAATACCATACTTCTTTTAAAATTTTTTGTCTTTTTTAAGTAAGTACTATTATATGCTTGTAATGATGCTAGAAATGAGATTGGATCACTTCCCTTTATTACATTGCCCGGAGGTGGGGGTATTTGACTAAATTGACCAACATTTAGTTTTTCCTGCTTGTTTAATAAATAGCTACAAGCACACGCCCGGGAATCATTTAATGGAATCAATCTAACTGGCCAAAAGCAATTTGCAATTCGATTAACTTTTCCCAATTTGTTAAGACTCTTACCATATATTCTAATTACTTCTACTAAAGCCATTGCCATTTCGTTTAGTAAAGCGGCCTTAGATCTTGGAGGAATGGACTCCCCTAGATTAATCAAGTAAGGAATAACACTATCCATTTTTAAATCACCAAATTAAGCCATATAAATTGCAATTAAAAAGGTATAAATAAACATTTTTTTTTGAAATTTCTATAGTAATAGTTATTTATCAAATCATTTGAATCTTGCTTATTATATTAAATTTAATCAATATTCATAAATCATACATAACAATAAAATTAATAGAGGTAGATTATAACTATAATATTATAGAGACTATGTCAAATAATGAAAAATATGCAAACCTTTGGTTTTCACAAGCGAAATATGACTTAAAAGCTGCAGACAATAGTATGTCAAATGAAAACCATGAATGGGCTTGTTTTCAAGCACATCAATCTGCAGAAAAAGCATTAAAGGCATTTCTCTTTTTAAATAGAAAAAGGAATGTCTTTACCCATTCTATAAAGAAACTTATTGAAAAATGCAGTGAATTTTCAGATCAATTCTTATTAATAAAAGAAGCTAGAATATTAGATCAATATTATATCCCCACAAGATATCCAAATGGACTTCTTGATGAAATCCCTCATGAATTTTATGAGATAGAGGACGCAAAAATATGCCTAAATCATGCTCGCAAAATAATCAAATTAGTTGGAAATCTATTAAAAAAAGATTAAATTCTTTTATTAAAGATATTACAACATTCTATCAAATTGATAAGATTATTTTATTTGGGAGTTTCGCAAGAGGAGATTATCACGAGAATAGTGATATAGATTTAATTATAGTGGGTAATTTTAAGGAAAAATTCTTCGATAGAATTGGAAAAATCTTAGAATATATACCAGATGATTTGGAAATAGAACTTTTGGTATATACTATTGAAGAATTTAAAAATATGAAGAAAAATGAAAATCCTTTCCTTTTAAATTGTCTCTCAGAAGGAATTAATTTAATTTAAATGATTTTTGTTTTTACTTCATAAAATAATTGAGAATGAATATAAAAAAAAATGTTGAAAGGAAATTATTAAAATGTCCGTTTTATGGATGATCAGAATAAGTCTGATAACAATTTTGGTAGTATATCTAATTATTTATCGCCATATCCTCAAACATAAGAAAAAATATTCCAATTTATTGGAGAATAAAAAAATAAACCTATTTTTCGTTGTAATATATCATTTTCTTTGTTATTTGCCTGTAATCTTGCCTTCAGATTCAAATATTATTCCTAAACCATTATTCTTTTGTAAAATTGAAAATGTTATCTACTACTTAATAGTGGGAGGAGGTATGTGCTTATTTGGGTTCTTTGTTTTTATAGAAGCCTTAAAAATGCGAAAAGTTGCTGGATCACAAGATATAGAAGGAATATTATTAACTAATAGAGTTTATTCTCTCTGTCGGCATCCTATTTACTTCGGAATTTCTATGATGTGTCTTGGACTTCCTTTAATTCTTATCATTAATTTTGATGGATTATTAGTATTTCCGATAATATTATTGATAAATATCTTAATGGGAAAAAATGAAGAAGTATATGATTTTAGAATGCGTTTTAAAGATGATTATCCGGAATATAAAAACTTGACTAGTTTATTTGGATCTAAACTACTTTGGTCCATTATAGTGTTATTATTCTTCTATCCAATAATACTATTAATTCTTTTCACTCTTGGAAGCCTGTTAATATAATTCCAATGAATATTGATATTTTTTTTTATTCAGATCATATTTTTCTTTCATTTTTTTAATTCTATAATAATTTTTAATGATTTCAATTATTCTAAATTAAAGTAAGCCATTTTTTTGAACTATCAATCGAGATTAAAGAAATATTTAATCCTAAAGAACCTGCGATTTCTTGTACCCTTGGAAAATAATCTGTAATATCATCAAATATTTTAAAAATAAAGTTCTTTTTTAAATTCTCATCTGAAAGCTCTTGATTAAACTTACCGATAAGGATTTCTTGAATTTGTTTTACTTTCCACTCAAAGTATTCTTTCGATGTATGAGATAACTCTGCAGGATAATAGATTATTTGAAATGGCTTTATTTTTTTTAGTGGCATTAAGTGCATTTCTGTAAGCTCACTGAATTCGCGTTCTTGTCTTCCAGTTAAAAAAAAAATAGATACTGCGTTTTTACAATATTTTTCATAATATTCCATAAATTCAGGAAATAATGAGACATATTTGCCCTTTTCAAGTGTATCTTTAATTACTTTTTCTCTTGGCATGCTGTTATCATCAAGGTTCGGAAAAACAGCAGGCAATATGCAGTCATCTATGTCAAATATATAAATTTCTTTCATTAGAAGATTAATAATTCTTTTTTAATTGCAATAGGACATTAAATTATATAACGTTAAAATAATATTTTTTAAGTCTCATTAAAAAAAAAAATGAACTTAAGAGACGATTCATTCGTTAAAATCATTCTGGACTGGTTTAAATTAAATAAACGCGATTTTTCATGGCGTAGGCTTGAATTAACCCCATTCCAACAATTAATCGCTGAATTAATGCTCCAAAAAACCAATGCCAATCAAGTTGAAAAAGTATTTCCTGATTTTATTAAGGAGCATCCAGATGCAACGAGTATCGTTGAATTAAAAGAGGAGGATTTAGCACATGTATTCCAACCCCTGGGATTATTCAATCGAAGGGCTCGTGATTTAAAGAAGACCGCTCAAACCATACTTGATAATGATAATAAAATCCCAGAGGATAGGAAGGAGTTAATGAAATTGCCTGGTGTTGGCGATTATATTGCAAATGCTATTTTATGTTTTGCATATAATAAATCCGTACCAATTATGGATGCCAATGTTGGACGGGTTATCAAGAGGATTTTTGATTTTCCCGTGAAAGCGGCACCCTCAAGAGATAAAAACTTAGCAGAAAAAATGAGTACCCTGATGCCTAAAAAGAATTTTAAGGAGTTTAACTATGCGATCTTGGATTTTGCGGCGTTAATTTGCTTACCAAAAAAACCAAAATGCGGAAAATGTCCCTTAACAAATTTATGTGAATATTATATAAAGGAAAACGAACCTTAATATTTACCAATAAAAGGTATAATAAAATTAATATATAAAAATAATCGATGAGATTTTTGACTAATAAATACACTTTAATTGACCTATTTGCGGGATGTGGCGGATTTAGCCAAGGATTCTTAGATGCTGGATTTGAGGTTGCTACTGCCAATGAGTTCTGGGAGCCTGCAATTGAAACCTATAAACTCAATCATGAAAAAGTAAAATTCATCGAGGGAGATATAACAAAACAAGAAATTAAAGAACAACTTTATAAAACTGTAAATGATAGAAAGATAAATGTTATTATAGGAGGACCCCCTTGTCAAGGATATTCCATCTCTGGTAATAGAAATCCCGACGATCCAAGAGGAAAATTATATTTGGATTATATAAATATCGTGAATCATCTCAAACCAGACTTCTTCGTAATGGAAAATGTCAAAGGATTAAAAACAATGAAACATGTACAACCTAATTTAAATAAAAGCCAATTGAATTTCTTCAAGAAGAGCTGTCAGAGATTGCAGAGATACAAGGATCTTAAACGTTATGATGCTCAGCGAGATTTGGATAAGGGAGAAATAAAAGAATTTAATATATTAAAATCTAACTTGATGCAAATAAAAGAAACAATTAATTCAAGATTAATTCCATTAATAGATATAATATTAGATAAATTCAGGGAAATTGGATATAAAGTCTCTTGGAAGGTATTAAATTCAGCAAATTATGGAGCTGCTCAAACTCGTGAAAGAGTTATTTTAATTGGTACGAAGCACAATAATATTAAAATTAAATTTCCAGAGAAAAACTATATAAAAGAACCAAGTCAAACTAATTTTATAACCCATAATGGAAGTAAAACAATATTAAAGTTAGAAAAATGGAGATCCGCAAGAGAGGTACTTGAAAGATATGAGAATTGGCAGGAAAACATTGAAAAAAGCCATATTTTTACCAAACATTCCCCAGAATTTATTGAAAGATTAAAAAATACACCAATTGGGGAAAATGTATATAAAAATTATAGTGATGCTTGGTGGAGGTTAGATCCCGAAAAGCCTGCAAGAACCGTGAAAGAAAATCACGGTGGTGTTTTTGTTCATTATAAATTTAATCGCGTTTGCACGCCAAGGGAATTAGCAGCACTTCAAACCTTTAACGATGGATTTATTTTTAAGGGGACAAAAAGCGCAATATTAAAGCAGATTGGAAATGCTGTTCCGCCCTTGATGGCAAAGGCAATAGCGGAACAAATTATAATATTTTTAGATAATTTATAGCTTTTATGTAAAGTTAAAACTCATTTTTTATAAAAATCATAAACATTTATGATAAGAAATCTGAATACATGAAATTGTAAGATTTTTATAACTATTAATATATAAATAAAGTAAAATTAAATTAAAAAAAGAAAATCTTCTTTTATTTTGAACAATAGAGTTGTATTTATTTATGACCGAATTCCGCTTTAAGATGGTGTTAATTGGACCTGCTGCGGTTGGAAAAACAAGCCTTTTGCATCGATTCGTTAGTGGGCAATTCTCTGAAAGCTATATGCTTACAATAGGAGTAGAATTTTTGACAAAAGAAATTAAATTCAAGAGAAATAATGTAAAGCTTACAATATGGGATATTGGAGGTCAAAAAAAATTTCAGAACATACGTACAACTTTTTATCGTAATGCAAAAGGTGCCTTACTTGTATTTGACCTCACACGAGCAGATACATTTGGCGAAGTAGAGGCTTGGCTAACAGAGATGTATGAGGTTCTTGGAGCTAAAATTCCATTCGTGCTAATTGGAAATAAGACGGATTTAATTAAAGATGTTGGACGCGTGATAGATGGTGATAAAGCCAAAAACTTTGCTGAAAGTCGGGGTAGCATTTACATTGAAACATCGGCAAAGACAGGGGAAAATGTCGAAGATGCATTCATAGAATTATCTCGCCAAATGGCTGGAAGGAATATTGAGCTTATTTTAAAGAAAGGAAAAAAACAGAAAAACCCAAAAGAAAAAGATAATAAGTAGAAAAAAGAAAAGATTTGATTTGAAATCATTCATATCTTAGTCCTTCTATTGACGGGGTTTTTGCGGCTTTATAGGCAGGAAATATGACAGCTAGAAATCCTGTAACTATTGCCATTATTATCCCCAATAATAAACATTGAATGGAAAATACTAACGGTACGTGAAAATGTTCATTAACAATTCTGTTTATGAGAGGTATTAAATAAAAGCGCCCAGCTAGAATTCCGATCACACAACTTACGGCACTAATTAGCATCGCTTCAAGGAAAAATGCCTTGAATATCCATCGAGGATTTGATCCAATAATTTTTAAAACGCCAATTTCTTGTTGTCTTTCAAGAGAAGACATTGTAAAGCAATTCATACCACCAATAATAGCGACAGCAACTCCTAATACTGTTAACACAATTCCTAAGAGACTAAATACTTCAATTAAATGTTTATTTGATTCTTTCCAAAAAGTTGCGGTGGTTATGATCCATCCTCCTGCTTTAACAGGCCCATATTTACTAAAATCTTTAGCAAATTTAATATCATCATCTTGATTTTTTAAATTAATATAAAAAAAGTTGACTTTTCCCGTCATATTTAATAGTGTTTGGAGCGTTGGGAGTGATGTATAGCATATACGCCCAAAATTATTAAAATCTCTGATAATTCCAACGATTGTAAAAGTATGATTAATCGAGAGATCACCAATTATTATTTCATCATTTATATCTAATGAAGTCTGAGCAATGTCTTCAATGAATCTTTCAGTGACTAATACGTTGTATTTATTATCATCCTTCTTTTCTAATCTACGGCCTTTAATTAATGGATAATTATCATAAAAATCTGTATCTGTTTTAATGCCTACAATGGTAGTTCTAGATGATCCAGAATCTGTATCCTCCCAAATTCTACCAAACTCATACCAAATTGCCGTCGTATAACCATCAACCTCACCATGATAATCCTCATTGTCAACAAAATCATCAATCATTTGAGTTACTTCTGAATCTGAATAATTATTTTCACTATAAACAAATATATCTCCAGGCATATTATTTATTGCATCATCTATTCCTACATATGCACTTTCAATACCTCCATAACAACCAACGACGGCAAATATTGCAAATGACATCATCACGGTAATGAATAAAAAACGCCCCTTTTGAAGAGTCATGTTCTTGAAGCTATATTTTAAAAGCATCGCTTTTGAACTGGAATGTCCAGACTTTTTCCTGGATTTGTTTTTTTTTTTAAAATACTCTAAAGGGCGGATTTTTAAAACACTAAAAATAATTGGCAATGAAAAAATCAAAGCTGTTAGGATTGGAAGTATAAAAGCAAATGATATTGCTTCAAATGGAATTATGTACGAGATGTAAGTTAAATTCATTGAGTGTACATAAGAATTAAGTAAAAAATAACTAAAAATAATGGAAATAGTCAGACCTACAAATGAGCTAATTATTCCTAAAATCAATGCTTCTGCTAAATAAATGGAAATGATGTGTTTTCTCTGGCCTCCTATGATTTTTAAGAGTGATATGTCTCTTTTTTCCTGAGAAATCGTCATATGAATCGTGCTGGCAGCTAGGATCCCTCCCATAACCATACCAACTACGGCGCACACCTCTATAATTGATTCCAGAACTGATAGGACATTAAGTCGCCAATCATCTTCATTGGTATATATTCTTTTTTCTACAATATATAACCCTGGATTAATAGTTACCATTTGTAGGCTTAATTTATTAATAGCATCTTCAACGTCTGCATCTTCCTCTGTCTTAATATATACCCAATTAAAGTAATCGGATTTATTTTTGAGATCCCTTAATCTTTCTATTGACATCCAGATTGTTACAAAGCCACCAAATGCATATGTTGCTCCACTTATGGTTCTTCCAAGTGCTACAATCGTGAAGTCTATTTCTGTAGAGAAAGTAATTGTAATTTTATCATTAATTTTTAATCCTAAAGCGTCAGCAGCAGAATAATCAATTATTAACTCATTTTTACCTTCTTCTGGAAATTCTCCCTCATCTATGAGGATACCAAGAATAGACACTTCATTCTTAACGTTAGTAAAATTAACACCTCTTATATCTATTGTCTCAATTTCTTTTTTTATTTCACCCGAAAGGTGAGTTCTATACACGACATCATGATATTTAATCTCATCTATACCCTCAATATAAGAGTTATTCCATTTATCAGCAGGATAAATAAGAATATGAGCATCAGCCATATTTCCTTCGCCATAAGCGGTTTTAGTAGATTCGATTATACTCTCATTAATAATACTAAAGCCTGAAATCGCAATGAGAGAGATTCCAAGACCTAAAACTGTTAGAATAGTACGAGCTTTATGTCGTTTCAGATCTTTCCATATTTTTCTGAATATCATTTAAATTCCTTTATTATTCATAAAATATTATAAATCATTCATATCTTAGTCCTTCTATTGGCGGGGTTTTTGCAGCTCTATAGGCAGGAAACACAACAGCTAGAAATCCTGTAACTAATGCCATTATTATCCCTAATAATAAACATTCGATGGAAAATACTAACGGTATGACAAAATATTCACTAACAAGATTGGTTATGAGAGGTATTAAAATAAAGCGCCCTCCGAGAATTCCGATTACACAACCTATGGCACTAATTAGCATCGATTCAAGGAGGAATGCCATGAATATCCATCGAGGTTTTGCCCCAATAATTTTTAAAACGCCAATTTCTTGCTGTCTTTCAAGAGAAGACATTGTAAAGCAATTCATTCCACCAATAATGACAACACTAACTCCTAATATTGTTAGCACAATTCCTAAGAGAGCAAATATTTCGATTAAGTGTCTATTTGATTCTTTCAAATAACTAGCAGTGGTTATTACCCATCCTCCTGCTTTAATTGGTCCATATTTACTAAAATCTTCAGCAAATTTAACATCATCATCTTGATTTTTTAAATTAATATAAAAAAAGTTGACTACATCTGATATGTTATATAATCTTTGTAGTGTTGTGAGTGATGTATAGCATATATGACCAAAATTATTAAAATCATTGATAATTCCAACAATTGTAAAAGTTAGATTATCCGAGAGAGAACCAATTATTATTTCATCATTTATATCTAATGATGTCTGAGCAACGTCTTCAATATATTTTTGAGTAACTACTACGTTGGTTTTATTATCATCCTTCTTTTCTAATCTACGACCATCAATTAAAGGATAATTATCATAAAAATCTGTATCTGTTTTAATTCCTACAAAAGCAGTAGAAGCTGGTTTTAAATCTGGATCTTCCCAAATCTTAGCTCGCCCTTTCCAAAATACCGTTGTATAACCATCAACCTCACCATGATAATCTTCATTGTCAACAAAATCATCAATCATTTGAGTTACTTCTGAATCTGAAAAATTATATTGAGTAAAACCAAATATATCTCCAGGCATATTATTTACTACATCATCTATTCCTTTATATGCACTTTCAATACCTCCATAACATCCAACGACCATAAATATTGAAAAAGATATCATCGCAGCAATGAATAAAAAACGCCCTTTTTGACTAATCATATTCTTGAAGCTATATTTTAAAAGCATCCCTTTTGAACTGGAATGTCCAGACTTTTTCATGGAGATGTTTTTTTTTTTAAAATACTCTAAAGGGCGGATTTTTAGAACACTAAAAATAATTGGCAATGAAAAAATCAAAGCTGTTAGGATTGGAATTAAAAAAGCAAATATTATTGCTTCAAATGGAATAGTATATGTAACGTATGTTAAATTCATTGAGTGTGCATAAACATTAAGTAAAAAATAACTAAAAATAATGGAAATAGCCAGACCAATAAATGAGCTAATTATCCCTAAAATCAATGCTTCTGTTAAATAAATGGAAAGAATGTGTTTTCTCTGCCCCCCTATGACTTTTAAGAGTGATATATCTTTTTTTTCCTGAGAAATCGTCATGTGAATCGTACTAGCAGCTAAAATCCCTCCCGTAAGCATACTCACTACGGCGCACACTTTTACAATCCTTTCCAAAACTTCCAAGACTTCAAGTCGCCAATCATCTTCATTGGAATATATAATATAATCATCAATTATTATTCCTGGATTAATCGTTTCCATTTGTAGCTTTAATTTATTAATAACTTCATCAACATCAGAATTTTCATCTGTTTTAATATATACTCGATTAAAGTAATCGGGTTGATCATTGAGATCCCTTAATCTATCTATTGACATCCAGATTGCTACATTATCATTAAATCCATATGTTGCTCCACGTACGCTCCTTCCAAGTGCTACAATCGTGAACTCTATTTCTGTACTGTTGAGAGTCATTTTGATTTTATCATTAATTTTTAAACCTAAAGCGTCAGCAGCAGAATAATCGCATATTACCTCATTTTTACCTTCTTCTGGAAATTCTCCCTCATCTATGAGGATACCAAGAATAGACTCCTCATTCTTAACTTTAGTAAAATTAACACCTCTTATACTTATTGGCTTAATTTCTTCTTTTATTTCACCCGAAAGCCGAATTCTATATACTACATCATGATATTTAATTTCATCTATACCCTCAATATAAGAGTTATTCCATTTATCATCATCAACAATAATATAAGCATCAGCCATATTTTCTTCGCCATAAGCGGCTTTAGTGGATTCGATTATACTCTCATTAATAATACTAAAGCCAGAAATCGCAATAAGGGCTATTCCGAGACCTAAAACTGCTAGAATAGTACGAGCTTTATGTCGTTTTAGATCTTTCCATATTTTTCTTAATATCATTTAAATTCTCTTTTAAAACTTTTAGAAATGTTTAATTTGGGCGATTTCACCATCTTCAAGTATTATTACTTGATCGCAATACTCATAAATCCTTTGATCGTGTGTTACTAAAATAAGAGTGATTTTCTTCTTCTTAACTAATTCTTGAAGGAGGTTTAGGATTTCTTTACCCGTCTTTGAATCTAGATTTCCTGTAGGTTCATCAGCAAACACGATATCTGGCGCATTCACTATTGCTCTTGCAATTGCTACTCGCTGTAATTCTCCTCCTGAAAGCTGATTTGGGTAATTATTCATACGGTGTTCTAATCCCACATCAGTTAAAACTACCTCGGCTAATTCTCGTCTTTCTTTTGATTTTTTACCATTAAAATATACACTCATCATTACATTTTCTAGCGCTGTCAAGGTAGGTAAAAGCCCAAAGAATTGCAATACAAATCCAATATTTTCTGCCCGAAATTTAGCAAGCCAATTTTCAGATCGATTTATTAATGATTTTCCATTAATAATGATTTCTTGATTTTCTTTTTTAGTTGGCCTGTCTAAACCTGCTAAAAGATGAAGAAGTGTAGATTTTCCGCTACCGGACGCACCCACAACTGCAACAAAAACTCCTTTCTTAATATTAAGAGATACATCTTTTAAAGCGATAGTTTGAACAGCACTCTCTTTTTTACCGCTCTTATAAATTTTCCAAAGATTTTTAGTGTCGATAACATTTTCTGAAGATTTTTTATCAACTTTTAGTTGATTTTTTTTTTCTTTTCCTATCATTTAAAGTACCTTTTGAGTTTAAAAAAAACTCTAATTAACATTTCAACATTTAAGTTTTTATAATTAATTACTCAGTGAGAAAACAATAATGTATAATTTCAATTTTTCTATTTTTTTTTTTACCATTACAATTCTCCTCAACAGAATAAAGAGAATAAAATTTTGTAACTTTTTTATTATGTTGTGCAACAATGCATAATATATAAATATGGCTTTCCTAATATAAATATTAATAAGAAAAAAAAAGTGAGATGTGCTTAACATTGAACTTTTTTTAATAAAAAAAGTAATAAATTAAAGATATAGATAGGTATAATGAGCCACCCTAAACTTTTACTGACAAATCCTTATTATCCATATCCTACCCTGCCAGCGAATGATTCACTTAAAGATGCTACAGGGCAGCGTTTTACGAAAGGTGATGATATATTCACGATGGTCTCTCATACACATTGCTTCAATTCTTATATGAGAATATTAGTGCTATATGGGATTCAAAAGGGCAAAATATTGGTGTCCGTGCAGTATTAGGAAAATGGGATCCATGTGCTAAAGATGAAGTTATGGAACAGTGGATCGAACATCTTCCTCAACTTAAAGGATATATTCAGGATTTTCAAGATGTAAGTCATTTTGTAGAGGAATTTAAATATAAGGAAATTACCGAAGCGATCATGAATGTGACAGAATTAGATTAGACAGAATAATTAAAAATCTTCTATTATATAAGTAAGTTAATGGTGAGATTTTGAATGAGTAAAATGGAAATTAATTCGGAACTTGATGAAGATTTTAGGGAAAGAATTTTAACAATTTTAAATCAATTAAATAAAGGATTATACGAAAGGAGCATAATTGTTAATTTATCGTTCTTATCTGCAATATCCGGAGAAAATATCTTCATATTAGGACCTCCTGGCGTTGCAAAAAGTCTAATTGCTAGGCGTTTAAAGTTTGCATTTAAAGACGCAAAATCATTTGAATATTTAATGCATCGATTTTCAACCCCAGATGAGGTTTTTGGACCGATATCAATCAGTAAACTGAAAGATGAGGATAAATTAGAGCGAATGGTTGATAATTATCTTCCTGGAGCAAACATAGCTTTCTTAGATGAAATTTGGAAAGCTGGACCTTCAATACAAAATACGCTTCTTACTATTATTAATGAAAAAATCTTTCGTAACGGAGGGCAAGAACTCCCTGTAGATTTATTTGGGTTAATTACTGCCTCGAATGAACTTCCAGAAGAGGGTCAAGGGTTGGATGCCCTTTGGGACAGGTTTTTAATAAGAATGTTAGTTATAAATATCAAGGATAGAAACAATTTTGAAGAGATGGTAATAAATACTTCTGATCTATATGAGGATGTTCTTTCCGATAAGATTAAAATCACTAAAGAAGAATTTAAACAATGGCAAAATTTAAGAGATCAAATATTAGTCCCTCAGGAAATATTAGATTTAATCCACCATATTCGTATTAAAATCGAGAATTATAATCAAGATCAGTTAGAGAGGGGTTCTGAAGGAAAAAAAGTCTTTTATATTTCGGATAGACGATGGAAAAAAATTGTTAAAATCCTTAGAACATCGAGTTTCTTAAACGGGCGAAAATTTGTGGATTTAATGGATTGCTTTTTAATTCCCTACATGTTATGGGATGAGCCTGATCAAATTTATTTTATTAATAATATAGTAAAAGAGAGCATACGCCATAAGGGATATACCCTTCTTTTAGATTTGGATATAATTGAGAAGGAATTAGATAGACTTTCAGAGGAGATTACCACAGAGACTAGAACTATAAAAATCATAAAAATTAAAAAATTAAAGGAGTTTGTGAATAATTATTATAAAATCGTAGATTTTGGAAGTTATCATTTTATAAAAATATCGATATATAATAACTTAAAAAAAAATAACTCTAACCAAGTCAATTTATATAATTCAAAAATTGAAGACAATGATACTTGTCAATATAACTGCCGTAGAAGTGATCGGTTTAAAATTTTTATAGAAGATACTGAATATGAGCTTGAAAGTCAAGAATTTGAAGAACAAGAAATATTCACAAAAAAGCCCCATGAACTCCTTATTAAAAATTGGGACAAAAAAATTGACAATTTAAAGAATCTAATTAAAGATAATTTAGAAAAAATCACTCATTATAAAGAAATAGATTTAAAATTCTTAAAACAGAATATATTTATTGAACTTAAAAAATCTGATGTAATTTTTCAGAGAATTGAGGAATTAGAAACACAACTCCATCAATTAGACCTCAAAAGCAATGAGCAACATGATAAATATCATTCGATTAAAGATAATGTAAAAATAAAGTGAGTATATTTTTGCCAAGTGAATCTTTTAATGAAATAATAAAATACTCCATTCAATTTGGAAGATTTTTAAATGAACCATTAAGGAGGATATTATTTGAATTCATACTTCATAAATTTAATAGGATTCAGAGTTTTAATAAGGGAAAATTAATGGAAAGATTAACTCCTTATGTAAATTTTGTAAATGAAGTAATTTCTGGTCCAGATGTAGTTTCACTTGCTAAAAAAAACGACTTGATCTTTGTGGATATTTTAACAAGGATGATTAAAGTATTCGAGGATTTAGATAAGGAAATAAATATAACAGGAAATTTCCAAGATGAAGAGTTAGAGTTAATTAAGATGCAAGACTCCTCTTTAAAAACCTTTTTCCATCAATTTAATATTAATGCAGAAAAAATAAAGACCTATATTCCTGAACTGGAGTTTAATATCAAATTCTTTCAAAATGAATATGAGAAATTAAAGAATTCAAAAGAAAACAATATTAACAAAAAAAAACAAGCTTTAAAAAATGAGATGTTAGAACGATGGGAGGGAGATCTACTCAAGAGGAAATATTTAGCACTCATTAGACGAATTGATGAAGAACGGGAGAAATTATGTAAGAATTTATATGACAATATTGAAAAATTAAAAAAAATGATGGAGATCTTACGACCCTTCACAAATGAGTGTGGTCGGTTATTGGATCTGTCGAAAGGGCTATGGCAAACTACAGATTTTAATATTTTAGAATATTATGCTCAATTAGTTCAAAGAGAACCTGCAATACAAGAATTGGCTGAAATGTTAGGAAGACTGCATCAAACTGAAGATGAACTTGAAGAAGAACTAATTAACGAGACTCTAATTAAACCCATTAATCTGATCGATCATGCTCAAAAATCAGAAATAGTAGGTATTCATGAGAGTAATGATATAAATTACCTTTTACCTCTTGAATTGACCAATTTAAACGATCCTACCACGGAACTCATATTTTGTAAAAAGTTTGCAGAAAAAAAGCTACTTACATACCAGTTCCTTGGTCCTAATTGGGTGGCTGAAGATGAACATAGAAAAGAAATCAAAATGGTTCCTAAAAAAACCAAAAAAGGACCTATAATTATATGTGTAGATACAAGTGGATCCATGCACGGAATCCCAGAAAATGTTGCAAAGACTCTGTGTTTTGCGATCCTTAGGATTGCGCTTTTAGAGCAACGTTCTTGTTATTTAATTTCCTTTTCAACCTCTATCCAAACTCTTGAATTAACAGACTTCGAGAATTCCTTACCAAAATTAATGGAATTCTTAATATCTTCTTTTCATGGAGGAACAGATGCTGGACCGGCGTTAAGAAGAGCGATGCGAAAAATTCAAGAAGAGAACTATAAAAAGTCAGATATATTAATGATATCCGATTTTATCATGGATAGAGTAGAGCTAAGTACTGAGAAACTGATTCTTAAATGTAAAGAAAATGATACTAAATTTCATAGTCTAGTAATTACTTCAGTTGCAAACCCAAAAGCTTTAGAAATCTTTGATAACAATTGGATTTACCATTCTGGTTCAACTGCAAAACTAAAACATTTATTAAAGAATATAAGAAAGATATAAAAGAATAAAAAAAAATATGCCGATAAATTGTACAGAAAGAGGTTTAACATTGAAACGGGATATCTTGATAAGCATGAATTTCAGATTTTCATGTGTACAAAGGTATTAAACACTCGCCTTTTATTTATTCTTTTTGCGGCTCTTTTATGGAATTACTGGCAGAGTCTTTTGATATGGGTGATATCCTTAAAGATTTATTCAAAAGATCTTCCAAGAGAGTTCATTTTTCAGATAAGCTCCACCCGATTTAAATCTTATCCAAGGAAAGGGCTTTATATTTGACAAGGAGATATTAATCTAAAGGAGGTGATTTAAAAAAAATACTCGGTACTCTAAATGCCTATATATTTTATGATGAAGAGGAAATTAAACTCTGTGGGTTTTTTAAGAAATAAAAATAATTAAAAATATCTAAAAGGGAAAAGAATTGATTAAATAATCTTTATTTTATAATGTCCGTAATGAAGCAAATATCCATAATTTTTATACCCTTAATTTGAGCAATTTTTTCCTCAATAAGGGGATTAAAATCTTCGATTGATGTAATCTCAACTTTTATTAAAAGTCCGCAATCTCCACTTAATCGCCATATATCTGTAATTTCTTCAAGTTCTTTCAATTCTTTTAAAATTTGTTTAATTTCTTTAAAATCAGGTACTATTTTTATAGTAGCACGGGTTTTTGGTTTAGAATTTAAGCTGTATTCTATAGTGAACTTATTAATTATTCCTTCATTCTCTAAATTTTTAACCCTTCGCCTTACTGTTGCTTCTGTTTTACCAACTTGCTTTGAAATATCATTAAATGAGGATCTACTATTCTCTTTATGCAAATCAAGTATTTTTAAATCAATAACGTCGATTTTAAATCACATTTTACATTTATTTTTGTAATATGGTGTAATTATGTTATTAAAATGATATTTTCTAATTATAAATTTATTTGACTAATTTTACAAAAGAAGGATCATTTATAAAATCTATCCACGAAAGATTGGTATAAAATCTTACTACCCTTTTTTTTCCATCTTTAATCTTCAATTCGCCAAGTATCGAGTCCATTAACCTGATATATTTGTCAATCTTGATAAATCAGTTAAATTTTGTTTCTAGATTTTTTGAAAAGACGAGATTATCATCAAAATCTTTTTTTCTTCAATTTAATTTCTATTCTTCATAACTGGAATAAATTTAAAAAAATAGGATTCTGTAATAATGTCAACTAGAATTAAATTAGATCAACCAAATCCAAAGCCATCAAGCGATGATACTTCCTTTTATAAAGAATGGAACTCTCCACATAAGGATATTGATGTCAATGAAGTATTAAACGCTCGACGAAAACAAAAAGAACCCTCTAAGTAATAATAGATATGAACATAGTTCCTGCGATGACAATTTAAAGAATTGAGAATTTTTTTATGTTAATACCCCTATTAACTCTTGAATTAATGGTATGTGCCAATATTTTTAAAATTGAATGCAAGTGTTTTAATTCTAAATAAAAATTCTTTAATTACCTAACACTTTAAGAATCATAATAAATAATTTTACTCATAATCTATAAAATAATAAAAAAAAAGTGAATGAAATGACTACTGTAAATGAAGTTAATGTACCAGAAAAGATTCATGGATATACGCAAGTACGATTAAATGTGGATTTGACCACGGGTAAGATTGAGAAATCGGAGATGTCCAAGGAGTTTTGTAGGGATTGGATTGGAGGGTATGGGTTCGGGGCTAAGGTCTTATGGGATGAGTTAAAGCCAGGAGTTGATCCTTTAGGTCCCGAAAATGTATTAGTATATGCTCATGGGCCGTTCCCCACCACGATTCTGCCCACCAGCTCTAAGTATGGATTGTTTGCAAAGTCACCATTAACGGGGATGTTTGGGATGGCTATTTCTTCCGGTTCTGTTGGTGCTCAAGCACGGAGAGCTGGGATCAATATGATCGTGTTTAGGGGAAAAGCACCCGAATTGTCTTACTTAGTTGTTGATGACGATGATTATTACATCGTTCCATGTCCGGACCTTGCGGGTAAGGGCTGTTTTGAAACCGAAGAAATTCTCAGGGAAGAGTTTCAAGACCAACGTCTAGGAGTAATGGCTATTGGTCCCGGAGGAGAACGCATGTCTCGTATGGGCTGCGTTACAAATGACAGGAACAGGCAGGCAGGTAGAACGGGACTTGGGGCTGTTTTTGGCTCCAAAAACCTTAAAGCAGTATGCTTTAGAGGGACTAAAGGTACAAAAGTAGCCAAACCGGCTGAATTCTATAAATTAGCGAAAAAACTAATAAAAGTCGCAAATGGACCCGCTACTGCTAAATATCGAGATCTTGGAACTCCTGCAGGTTTAACTAGTTATAATAAACTAGGAATGATGCCTATTAGAAACCATCGTGAAGGTACATGGGATAAGATTGATGATAATACATTCACGGGTGACACCCTTAACGAAGATTGGGTTGTAAAGAAAGTAGGGTGTTCTCAATGTTCTATTGCATGTGATCATGTTACAAAAGTTCCAAAGACCCATCCTCATTGGCCAAATTTATTTTCTAGCATTGATGTAGAAATGTGTTATTCCTTTGGTACGGCTTGTGGTACCGATGATTGGCCTACGGTTTTTAAATGTGTTTCTTTATGTGATGATTTAGGTA
Source organism: Promethearchaeota archaeon (assembly GCA_016839905.1). The sequence continues at coordinate 21,440 of JAEOTJ010000347.1, forward strand.
TTGACGCGATTTCTGGAGGAGTGACTGCTGCGATGGCTTGTGATTTATATGAAGATGGATTAATAACTAAGGATGATTTAGGATATGAATTACCATTTGGATCAACTGTAAATCTGGTAAGATTTACCGAAGAGATGATTCTTGGTAAGGGTTTTGCGGGAGAGATTTTCGGAGATGGAACTAAAATGGCTGGGATCAGACTAGAAAAAATGGGTAGAAAAAACGCGAGTTCTTATGGAATGCATATTAAGGGTTTAGAATTACCCGCTTTTGATTTACATGGAATGAGCTCTTTCGCCGTAGGAGCAAGTGTTAGCATTCGTGGTGGTTGTCACTTAAGAAATGGGGCCTATGGATTAGATGCCAAGGGTACATTTGATAGGCTTGCATACGACAAACCAGTTGAACGGGGAAAGAAAATAATCGCAACTGAGGATATTTATGGTATAGTAGATTCTTATATCATCTGTAAATTTACTCGGGGTATTTATGAAAATGATGCTGAAATGGCTAAAGTTTTTGAATTGGTAACTGGTATTCCAGTAACAGATAAATTCATAAATAAAAGAGGGGCGGCAATCGTAAATCTTTCTAAGTGCTTTAACATTAGAGAAGGATGGACACGAGCAGATGATCATCCTCCTGAGAGATACTTCAAGATAGCTCATACACATGGTCCTAATAAAGGAGTTCTTTTAAAAGAAGATGGATATCAAAAGTTATTAAGCGGATATTATGAGGCACGAGGCTGGGACTCGAAGACTGGCATACCAACTGATGCAACTTTAAAAGATCTGGGTTTAGATTTTGTAATTGGAAAATTAAAAGCAGCAGGAGGCAAGAAATAAATGACTGGGCAGAAAAAACATCATCAATTTATTATTGTAAATGCGGATAAATGCACCGGATGCGAGACATGTGAGTCTGTGTGTTCATTTGTCCATGATGGTGAGTTTAATCCGATAAACACCCGAATCCACCGAATTCGAATAGAACCTATTTTAAACATTGCCCTTAGCTGTCAGAAATGCGATGATGCTCCTTGCGTTAGATCTTGCCCAGAAAAAGCTTTGGAAAAAGATCCTAATGATGGTTCTATTGTTATAGATGAGGATAAATGCAATGGATGCGGTTTTTGTGTTCGAGCTTGTGATTTTGGAGTAATGTCCCTACATTTAGAAACTCAAAAAGCATTAGTTTGCGACCTCTGTGAAGATATGAAAGAAGAATTCATAGATCCCGAAGTAGGGAAAAAAGAGCCTCAATGCATTGCTGTATGTCCTAAAGAAGCCATTTCTTTAAAGAATGTCGTTCAAATTGGGGAAGAAACTAGAATCGAAGCTGCAAAACGCCTATTAAGCGATTTACTTCAAGAATAATAATAATTTAATTATTTTTATTTCTTTTTTTAATTTATTTAATTTAATTAGATATATTACAATGAAAGTATATCATTTAAATGTACAATAAGAAAATTTATAATTAATTTTATTTGTCAAATTAATTTTTCAAAAAAAAAAGATTAAAAAATGCCTGAATGTAAAGAATGTGGCGAAAACATCTCAGATATCCAATATTTAAATTTTAAAAAGATGTGTTCTGAATGTGTCAAGAATAAAATCATTCTAAAGGGGAATTCTAATAAGTGTTCACCCGTTTTAGGGATTATATTGTTATTTATTGGAGTGGCTACCTTATTGACGGGTTTTCTTACGATGGATCTTCAAAATTTATCACAATTTACTGATTCAGTGTATATATTTAGCATTGGAGGGATGTTAATAGTTTCTAGTATTTTATTAATCCTTACGTCAAAAAGAATATAATCATTCTTTATAAACCTATTACCATTCCAGAAATAATGACCTATCACTAAAATTAGATAAATTCATGATCTCATGATATTTTTTTAGGATTTGGGAAAGAACTTTGATGCAAATTAAGTCTTGAAAATTTAATACCTCAAAGAATCACTAAATCCATTTAAATAGGACGAAAAAAAATCTTATTATAATTAATAATATGATCAAAAAATATATTTGTAAAAATTGTATAAATATAAAATAATTAGAAAGCGTGATAAAATGAATAAGATAAAAAATAGATGGAAGAGAAGAAAGCAAAACTTTCCAATTTTGCTTTTAGGGATAATTTTATCAACTTTATTCTTCAATTTTTTGAATGGAAATATTCCATTTGATAAAGTTGATAATGAATTGAACGGATATTCAAATTTGAGTCCTAAATCAAGTGCTCCTGAAATTAATATAACTACTCCTGAAAATAAGACCTACGGGACACCAATGAGCGGATATTATCCTGGAACTTTTAGTTTTGATGAAGATGAAGAAAACGCAATTCATGCGAGAAATTGGACAGGAGAAGATCAAGCAAGCATCTGGAGCAAGATCGAAAATGAGAAAGATGGACACTATA
>JAEOTJ010000348.1 GCA_016839905.1 Promethearchaeota archaeon
CCGTTTTCTCAATTTGAATTTGTTCCGCAAGCTTCATTATTACAAATAACAAATCTTCCTTTATTTAAATAATAAAAGAGTTAAAGAATTTAGAAATTTTTAAAAAGAAGGTAAATTAAAAATAATCATACTGAATAACTTTTTTTTATTGATTTATATAAATTATTGACTCGGGAAGGGTATATCTTTTTAATGGTTAATTTAAAGTATAATTCCCATTGAATTTAAAGCTTATTCCTATTCTATTAACTTTTAGCCCTTTTAAATCCATTAATTAAAATTTGATATTATTTCAAGAGATAATATTCTTGTGAAAATAACTTTAATAATAATTTTCGCTCAGCCTAAGAGGTTTTTCCCTCAGTTTTACATGTGTAAAGAAGAATAGGATAATTAGGAAGTTATATAAATATCCTTTTTTGACTAAAATGCTAAATAAACCCGGTCCAAGCGCGACTCCAGGAGAGAAATCATTTTATAAGCGAATAGAAAATGTCATTTCTCAAAAAAATGAGATAATAAGACATGTAGAACCTGATATTAGAGGACCTCACCTTGATATTTTACTTATTTTAAGTTATAATCAAATTAAACATCAAAGAAAAGAAGATTCTTTTCAAAAAAAATATAATAACTTCGTATTACCATAGTAATCATCTAATTTTATGATGACTTTTTTGGTTGCTCCTGGATTTTTTTTTAAAAAAATATGATTTATTAAAAAATGGCTTAAAAAAGAAATAAGTATTACTAAAGTTACTAATTTATAAATATGAATAATGCAAAATATCAAAAATTGCGAATTTTGTGGAAAAAAATTCAGAATCTCGTACAAGAAACACAGGTTTAGAGAAAACTCAGTTAAAAATAACCAAATACACACCAATATAGAGCAAGATCCACAGATTCACTACTTTTGTAATAGAGAGTGTAAAAATAAATGGGTCTTTCAGAAATGATCAATTAAATAATTTCACGAATAGAATATTAAATCGTTAAGGTAAGAAAAATGTCGAACTAGAAAGAATTCTAATATTGAACTACCATAGCCTAAATAAAGGCTATGGATTCCTAATTCATCAATCGTAGCCTTAACTGAATAAGGTCTTATACAATCTCCAAAGGCGTGAATTCCCGTTGTTCCTACGGTATTATCATTAATTGAATTAATGATCGTGATGTTATTTTCTTTTAATATTCTAATTCCCTCATTTTTAAGATTGATTGAAACATTTACATCTCTATCATGATGAGTACTACATTAAGGACAGGACCATTTTCTATCTTTTAATTCTAAAGCATTATTTTTAAAATATTATCTTCGTATTACCATAGTAATCATCTAATTTCATGATGACTTTTTTGGTTGTTCCTTATTAAAAAAAAAATATGATTTATTAAAAAATGCCTTAAAAAAGAATTAAGCATTACTAAAGTTACTAATTTTAAAAATGACAGAAAAATTAACTCAAAAAGTATCATCAAATGGAAGAATTGTCATACCAAAAGAGTGGAGGGATAAATTAGCTATTGACGATACTAACATGGTAGAAATGGAATTAAATGATGATAAAGTCATCCTAATTAGAAAAAAGATACACCCCCTCGAAATTGAAGATAATTTGTTTGAAGGGGTTTCTCCATTCACCAAGGAAGAACTAGAAGAAGCAAAAAGATCAATATTTCCAATTGAAGAATAACTTCTCTTTTTGATTTAATATGACAGAAAAAGTAGTAGTTGATGCACAAGTCTTATTTTATTTCCATTATAATAATGAAAAAGTCCCATTAACGCTTCAAAAACTAAAGAAAAAAGTAATAGATGGAGAAATAACTGCGATTATTCCAACTATTGCAATATCTGAATTATTATGGAAAATGAGAAAAGCAGGTAAAGTAGAAGCTGTTAGAAAAGCTATTGATAGATGGGAAAAATCTGAAAATGTGATAATTGATGATTTTGACATTGAAATCATTAAATTAATGTTAGAAAATCTGGAAAGCCATGAATTACATGATGAAATAATTGCCATGACCTGTAAAAAATACAATACTAATATTATTTATTCAACAGATAAAAAATTTAAAGAAATGTAGAGTAGTTTAGATATTTTCTCTTATTTAATTTATTTCATAGGATTCAACTTGAACAAGTGATTCATCGAAATGTCTAGGATTTCTGGTTATTATTTTTTTTGCTTTAATCTCTTGTGAAGTTACCATTATAATTATATCTGCAAGGTCTATAATCACTCCTTTTGCCCTGAGTTCACCTCTAAAAAGTCCAGTCTTTTTCATGATATCTAAGTTTAAAGGCATGATATGAAAATCATTTAAAATTTCTTCATGTTGTTCTTTAATTTGTTCATACACTTCTTTATCCTTTTTTACCTTAGTATATCCAAGTCCATCGTAGATTTCTTCAATAGTAATTGCTGATATGCAAAAGTTTTCCTCTTTATTCTTTGCCAAGCATTCTTTCACACCGGTTCGACCACGCCATAAATCTATAAGCACTGTTGTATCAACCATAATCATGGTTATTCTCCCCAAAGTTCATTGAATCTTTTCATGGAATTTTTAGCAAATTCTTTTTTAGAATTTAAAACTGCCTTTTCAAAGTCATCCAAAATATCACCCGGAATTTGTTTAGCTATACCAAAATGTTTCAAGGGTTCTTTTTTATGGTATTGTATCATTCTTTCAAATAAATCCGAGAAACTTTCACCCGGATTTTTTAATTTTTCTAACTGATTATATATTTCCTCTTTTACAGAAATCATCTTAGATGTCATTTAAAACCACCATTCTATTAATATAAATATTTATATAAATATTTATATCCTCCTAATATTTTAATTTTAATTTCTTCAGAACGGAGTTTTATCATTACAAAGTTTAATCCTTTAATAAAGTGATTTAATAATGATTGTATTTGCATTATTTTGCTCTTTTAGGGATTACCATTAAATAAGCGAACTCTAATATCAAAACAGCATTTTTTATATTTCTGCCCGCTTCCACAAGGACAAGGTTGATTTCTTCCAATCTTCTTTTCCTTAAAATTGACCATATATCTACGACTAAGACCACTAACAGACTGCTCTAAATTATGTTGATACATCTTAAAGTTAAGAAATCTTTGAAACTCATCTTGATTGTCCATATCTACTCCAGAAGTCATGGCATCCATGACAAGTGATTTCGCCATGCCCCAGTTCTGAGGATTTGCAGCGTTTTCAATTATATCTTCCCGTATTTCATTAAGTCTTAGATTTAACTTTGAGACATCTTTCATAATGTTCTTCTCACTTAGAAATGAAAAAAAGCTTGTCAGAACAGGAGTTAATGCTTTAAAATAGGAAATTTCTGCGGATACCTTTCTGGGTAATATTCCAAGGCACATTTCTTCTAAGACATCCTTATTGAGGTCTTTAAGTGAGAGGGTAAAAAAAGAATACAAGTAAGATATGAAACTATCGGTTATTGATTCAGTCTCCTCCACTAGTTCTTTAGATAAATGTCTTGAATGATTACTACTCAAAAATTCTCTTGTCCACCTTTTTCCTGTAGTTATTAGCTCCTTTCTTTTTTTTTCCGAATATTCTTCCATAATTAAACATCACTCACTTCATCATCAATATCAAATCCATCATCATCATAACCTCGTCTCTTCGTGAATTTTGAGAAATGTTGAGAGCGAAATTCATCTTCCTCTGCAAACGTTGAAAAATCGAAATGTTCCTCAATAAATTTTTCTTGGAAATCAAATTCTTTAAAAGTCTCATCTTCTTCGTAGTAATGGTCTGCTAATGCATCGAAAAAATCAGCTAATCGTCCCTGTAATTCTCCTCCTTGTACTTTCTCTTCATCCAATTCTTCGATGTAATCCGTGAATACACGCCAATCCTTTTTTCCTCCTTTCATTAACCAATTATTAATAATTATTTCCTCTGGAACACCAATAACCTTTGCAATGCATTCTAATCTCCCATAAATCCCGTCAAAAATTCCGACTTCAATTTTATTTTTACCCATAATGTGATAGAACTAATAGGAACTATTAATAAGTCTTAATTGCTGGTTAATAATCACCTCTTTCTTTACCAAGTAAATAAATCTTAACTAAGTTTTTAGTGATATTAAAGAGCGATTAACAATTCTTAAGGTAATGTTACTAATCAATTCTTTTTCTTTTTTAGGAATGCTTACACCTTAATAAATTCTAAACATCAAAATGCCTTAAATCATGTGAATTATCTTGCTATTTTTCAGTAATATTATCAAAATACTTTATTTATTATGATTGTTCAAGAAAACACCCCCATTAATGGGGGTGATGAATTGAACCTCGATTTTTTTTGAATGAAAATCAAAAAACTATCGTACTCTAATACATTTAACCGATACTTACTTCTTTTTACACGCAAATGATTCAAGCAATGAATGTTCGGATATATCCGAATAAGACGCAACGGACTCAAATCCATAAAACAATAGGATGTGGTCGTTTCATCTTTAACCAGATGTTAAGTGAGAGAAAGGAGGTTTATGAACAGTTCAAGAACGACAAAGATGCTCTTAAGAACTATACTTATAAGACCGAGAAACATTATAAAGCAGAATTTCCATTTCTAAAAGAAGCTGACTCCATTGCATTGCAATCATCAAGAGAACATCTGTTTAACGCATATAAAAACTTTTTTAATGGTTTGAAGAAAGATCGTAAAGTGGGCTTTCCGAGATTTAAATCAAAAAGAGGAAAAGAAAGTTATACCACAAAACACACAAATGGAAATATTAAGATTGATTTTGAGCAAAAAAAAGTAAAGTTACCAAAATTAGGATGGCTTAAATATAACGACGAGAGGGTATTTTCTGAAAAAATTAAGAATGCCACCGTCAAGAAGACAAAATCAAACAAGTATTTTGTGTCTTTAACCTTAGAAGCTCAAGAGGATGTAAATAAAAAACAACAACTAAATGAACGAAATATAGCCGCCTTTGATATGTCGGCAAATAAATTCTTGGTAAATGATCTTGTAAAAATGGAGAATCCACGCTTCTATCGTTCCGAAGAGAAAAAGACCAAAAACCTTCACAGGGAAATTTCACGAAAGAAGAAAGGCTCTAAGAATCGAGAAAAAGCGCGATTAAAATTAGCACGACATTATGAAAAGATATGCAATCGGAAAAAAGATTGGACTCACAAGCTCACGCGAACATTAGCAGATAATTTTGATGCCATTATTTTAGAAGATTTGAATATAAAAGGGATGCAAACATTCAATTCGGGATTGTTAAAATCAATCTCTTTAGATTTTTCTTGGTATCAATTTACGTCCTATTTTAAATCTCTTTTCAATTAAATATATTTTTCTCAAGAAAAACTTATATTTTAATTTAATATACTAATTCTCAATATTATATACTCGTATCTTTCTCTTAAATTATTACTATATTATAAATTTAATTTTAAAAAAAACACAAAAAAGATCAGAAGATCTTATTAGCTAATATTGAGCATTTAAATATCCATTAACTTGGTTGAGTGTATTCATGATAAACATGTCAAAAAACGCTTTTGCCTCCGCGGCTTGCTCTTTATTAATGACATAATGTTCATGAGTAAATCTATCCCTGATTTGGCGCCACTGTTGTAATGCTTGATACTCCGGAAAACCCGCATTGATTCTATATTTTAATTCCTTTACAATCTCTTCAATAAACGGCTTGTCCGCTCCAAGTTTTCTATTAAAAATGCGCTTATACAAGATATCGATTAATTGTTCAAAAAAAATGTAATTCAAGCGGAAAAACTCGCCATATTCACCAAATCTATATTTTTCCTTAATATCCTTAATCATGGCCACGAATCTCACGAATTGGGCTTTTTCTAAATCCGGGACATGATAGAGAACTTTCAAATTTTCTTCATATTCTTGTTTAGTTCTACAACCACTCTCTCTAAAATATGTATAATCTAGATTATTTATAAAGTCATATCGTTTCGCTTCTCTATAGACTTCTATATTCTGGAACCCCCCTGCCTTGTAGTTTAAAAAATCTTGATAGTCTTCATCATTCGGATGACGCGCTGTAAATGGGCTCTGTTTAAATTCAGCAAAAGCATAATGTGTAGGAATCTTACAATCCATAGCTTGAGAATATTCCTCAAAATCATTAAATCCCTTAGATTTACCATCCAAAAACGCCTGAAATCGACCTTGATTATCTTTTAAATATTTCGC
>JAEOTJ010000349.1 GCA_016839905.1 Promethearchaeota archaeon
CATCTCAAACTTGATTGAAGCCAAGTTAATTGACATCAACAAGAAAACCATTATCAAGATTTTAATACTTTTTATTTTAATTTTTTCCACCCTCTTTATGTTTTTACTTCGGGTTTAAACCCGAACTCTCCAAATTCCCTAAATTCCTCGACTAATTCATTTACAGGCGTGCAATGGTCTCTTTTAAGACAACTAAAGCAAGGACCATTCGCAAAAAAATAAGACGATATCTTGAATCTGGAATTATTTGCTTTTTCCACAACCATAATTGGATAATTATCTTTTGGGCAATAGCAATTTGTAGATTCTATATGTCCTTTTCGCGGTAACCAATAAAATATTCTTTTTTTACTCTTTCCGGCACCGTTTTCAGTCTCAGCTTGTTTTGCACATTCATCATTTTCACATTGGATTAGCCTGCTCCCCTTTTTAGTCTTATACATTTCCAATATAGAGCCACATTGTGGGCATTCCCCCACGCTATTAATATATCGCATCATAACACCTCAAAATAAATTTTTTATTATATTGTCTTAATTCAGTCCTTTTGTTTGTATATAAACAAAAAATGTGGCTTCGCCACATTTAGAGAATGTTTCATATTTTTTTTCGACAACAAAAGCGAGTAGTAACCGATCATGAACTAATCCCGCCTATTAGCTTTTCTTAATTTTGATAAAAAGCTCATTTTCCGTTGAAGAACACTTTCCCAAAAGTGAATATCCCAAAATCATGATCCTATTTATTAAAGGAGAGTACAGAACAATATCGGGCACCTACTTTTAATGGGTCTTGTCCCAAAGGGAATCTTCCCAAGTTTCATTTATAGGATCACCGCGAGGGCGTACCTAATTCTCTTTAAGATGGTTCTGCCTTGTAGGCGGGCTTTACCCAGAACGCCGATGCCGACCAAGTTTATATAGATGGATCAACATCCCTTAGTATTTGATTAGGGCGTCGTACCAAAAAGAAAAAAATGGTTCTGCCAACTGTTCTGTAATCACTTTTAAAATAAACTTTGGGATAATAAATCTATATAATATGCTCGGCTTATCAGCCTCGCTCCGAGTCTATAAACAAAATCTATTCATATCGAAAAAAAATAAATGAAAAGAAAAAATTTTTCTTTATAAACATCTGACTGCTTAGTTTTTCAAAAAAAAAATATATCGTGAAGAAAGTGTTGTTAACGAGTTATTATGACAAGGTTGGTGAGTCTATTCAATATTTAATAGCACTGTGCTCCATCATCGGGGCACTTGGGTTGATTTTGGGGTTTGTATTGTTCATTTACGGTTCCAGGAGGCATAGACCTGCAGTAGTTTTAATGATTGTTTTTTCATTCATCTTGGTTGGCTTTTGCGGCTTACATACAGGCGTCAAATATTTCAGAATTAGATAATTTTCTTTTTTCTTCTTTTTTATTTGTCTTTATTTATCTCAAGTACTAGGTTATCTAAAGGCTAATAGTTTGATTTATTTTTTCTTATAGTGTTTTTAAATATAAGCAAAACAATTCCAAATATTACTAAGGGGATAAAGATTAGCAAGAGATTACCTCCCGAGATTCCATACAAGGAGTAAAAAATTGATACAACAGCCGCCATTACCTGAAAAAAGGGACTATAATTTGAAGTAAAATTTTTTTATTTTCCCTATACTTGATGTAGAAATTTCGATTTCTTTTTTATCTTCAGTTTTCGGTTCAAGTTCAGATTCTTGACTATCAAGGGGAGTAAGTATATTTGGATCACTTGAAAGATTTATTATTTCTGAGTTAGTATCCGTTTTTAATTCAATATCCTTATAAAACTTATTGTAGCTTGTTTTAAAGTTCTTTAAAATAATATTATCACCTTTATTTATTTTATCTCGATATTTCCTTGCATGACCATTCCAGAGAACGACTCGGATTTTACTTGAATCATCAATTAATCTAAATGAGGTTACTAGTCCCTGCTTCCCATATGAATAAGGATAATTATGATTTCTTTTATCAAAATCCTCAACTAGTCCAGACACAGATTCTAACACGATTCCATATCCCATATCTGAAATTTCATTTATTTCATTCATTCTATAAATATCTCCTTTATTTATTTTAATTTCAAATTTTTAAATCAGGTTTTATAATTCTATATTTTCTTTATGGTTTTGAATATTTAAAGAAAAATCAAGATCAAAAAATCAATTATGAATATTTTACCATAAAAGTTAAAATAAGAATATTTAGAATATTGAGTCAGGATCTCCCTTAGGATCAATCTCTAATGTTTTAAAAAGCTTTAACTTCTCTTTTATCGTGAGGATCTCAGAAGCTTCTAATTCTCCATTCATTAAACAATCCAAGTCGGTTTTTTGATATTCCCCGCATTCTGGGCACTCCACGTTTTCACCCAGGTCAATTAACACTTTGCTTCCACAACGAGGACAATGATATTTGGAATTCGACATTATTAAACATATGATCTGATAATTACAATATTTAAACATCATTACCATATTTAAACATATCTATCTCTATTATAGGATGCAAGTCTCATTAAAATTACGGGCCTCCTTCAATTGAAAAAGTCGGGCAACACCTTCCATAATTATCAGCCGATTTAAAGGTACATCTTGACTTAAATGGACATTCACATCTATACCTATTGACGCATTTTTGACATATATCCTTTTCTTCTCTAGTCTTTACCATATTTCCTTCCATAATATTAATAATATTTATCAATATTATTTAAAAGAAAATTTTCTCTCAAGACTTCATTTTTTCCTTCATATAACCAATGAATTTTTTTTTAAATAATAAGGCCATATTTTTCTATCAAAGAAAAAAAAAAAGATTATAATTATGTCATTAAAAGGAGATTATGTATTAAGGGAAAAGAAGAAAAACGCTCATTATATCTTTGCCATATTTGCCGCAGTTTTATTCTTCTCATTGATATATTTTCCATTTTTTGCTCCAA
>JAEOTJ010000350.1 GCA_016839905.1 Promethearchaeota archaeon
AAGGAATTCCCGTAACTATCAAATTTTGCAATAAATGCATCACCATTTCCCACATCAAAACTAAAGGTTATTCCCGTGATATATATATTTCCCGAACCGTCTAATTCAATACTATATCCATAATCATTACCGCTTCCGCCCCAAATGGTATCCCACAAAAAATCCCCCGAACTATCATATTTTGCTATAAAAGCATCATAACCTCCAGCACCATAGCTTTCAGTTGCTCCTGCAATGTATATATTTCCCGAACCATCTAAAGCAATATTTTGTGCTCCATCTTCATCACTTCCGCCCCATGTTTTATAAAAATCTTCTTCATACTTTTCCTTAGCAGCTAATCTTATTTCTAATGGGTGATAAGTATCATTAAAAGTTTTACAAGGTGAACTCCATGTAATTGAAGCAAAAATACCAGCACAGAGCGCGAGCATTAAGATAAAAATCAATCCTTTTTTATGCCTTTTCATTTTTTTTCCCTTTTTGGTCTATATTTTACTAGTAAGACATGTATATATTTAAAGGTTTTTTGTGGGACAAGTACAAAATACAGTTGAATGAATAATTTTTAGAATAATGACTCCTGCCATACGACCTCAATATAAGGTCTAAAAATAACTCACGATTAAAAAAATTATTTTTTAATTAATTTTTTAACACGAAAAGGGGTATAAATTAATAAGATAAATTAAAATTGAGATAAAAAAGAGTTTTTTTTAACCTTGAGTTCTCGAATCAATGATTCGACGTGTGAGCTCTGTAAAAGCCTCATCTACAGCTAATCCGGTCTTTGCAGAGGTCTCAATATAAATACTGCCTTCAGATTCGGCAAATTCTCGCGCCGCAGCTCTATCAATGACCTCTCCAACATCTTCAATTAAATCCGCTTTATTGCCGATCAATACAAATGGCAATTTCTCCCCAGCAAACTGTCGAATTTCGGTTAACCACTTCCTGATTTCAGTATAGGTTTGGGCTCTTGAAAGGTCAAATACTAAAAGTGCCCCTGCCGCTCCTTTATAAAACGTTGATCGAATAAACTCAAATCTCTGTTGTCCACCAATGTCCCAAATTGAAAGTGTAGCGATTTCACCCGGGCGAAATTCCACGTCCTTCGTAAGAATATCTACCCCTACAGTCAGCTTGTAGTTAGCAGCGAATCGGTGTTTAATAAAGCGCTGGACGAGTGAAGTTTTTCCAACCGCGGCAGCACCGGTCAATAATACTTTAAGCTTGAAACTTGACATCATAAATCACGATTTTTTTTTTTCATAATTACTAGTATATTAAATATTATTTGTTAATCGTATTTAAATTATTATCTGTTCTTGCGTTTATTTAAATTATAATTTGTTAATGTATCTTTTAATTAAAAATTTAATAAATTTATATTTTAAATACTTTCACAATACTTAAAATGGATTTTCAAATTTTTTTCATTAGTTTTAGGATTGAATTGACCTTTCTTTAAGAGAATTTTTTTTTATAAGATTTATTTTTATAAGAGAGGTGAATTTTAATAAATATCGAACACTAAGAACCTTTTTTTCTACATATTTATTTATATTTTCGATTAATTTCTTTAAATTCCTAATTAATTTTTCTGAATATTTGTTATTAATGATCTTTTGCATTCTAAATTAGATTTGATTAAAATTTAAAAAAATTGATAACTAAATAACTCAAGAAATTAATAATCTTCTTTATAAATTTTGATGTGTATTATTTTTAATAATTATTATTAATTAAAATCCCGATGTATATGGGATTGTTTAAAATGTTCATAATATTTAGAAATAGGTTCATGTAGGTCATTTAATTGTTTATTCTCAAGTATGCTAGTGAAAAAATTTGTTGTAGAATCATATATTTCTTTAACAAATGTACTTATACGACTCATTTCATAGGCCAATTCGAGAATGGAATCATAATTTATTTTCAGATCAATGATTTTTTTTCTTAATTGTTTCTCTAAACGTTTTTTTGTTCTTAAATTGGTCCATGCTATTTCAAAAATGAAGTAATTAATGAATTGCACGAATTCCGTTATTGCTGCTACGCCAATAGCAATCATAAGATTTCCAGTTACCATTAAAGCTATGGAAAAACCAAGAATTAAAGTAATAATTCGATATACAATGCTCTTAAAAAGACTTTCTTTCCAATCTAAATCCTTTATATTTTTTATGCGTTCCTTTAATTTCTTAAAAGTTTTCATCAAAAATCACATTATCTTTAAATGAGTTAAGTATAAAAAAGTTATGTTCATTTAAATAGTATTTAACAAATATGGAAGTATATATTTAATTAAATAAATATTTTATCAATTCTCACTTATCTTAGGATAAATGATATTTTATGAAAGTGTCTTAAAAATTTTTTTTTTTCGATGGTCCATATTAAGATATTAGTTCCTTTAATAGACAATTCAATTAGATCCCTCTCAAGTAAAAAATATGGATTTAAAACAATTTTTTGAAGAATAACTTAATTTAGTACCACCCAAAATTTCCGTCTATTGAAGTTCATATCATTTTCTTCAGGTATACTTTCATCAATTCCCGTTCTAATTTGCATTATCTTTTTTTCTCATCTGAACTTAGGGACGGATTATTCATCAAAATGGCGTGGATGAGGGAAATCGTGGTAAAATCTTTATTTTTTGCTTCTTTAAGCTTTTCAAATTGAAGCTCCTCTTCAAGGGAGCTAGAAAATAAATCGATGTGAATACTTTGGTTTAATAAATGATTCTTTCTCGTCGAGGGCTTAATGCTCATTATATCACCGTTTTAATATTGAGTTGAAGAGGATTAGATATGGATTTATATAAATAAAAAATTGTTTATTATGTATCAAATTCAGTGGTGAGAAAAAAAAAGTTAATACTTTTAAATGATTAAGAGGGCTCTAAGAATCTTTGAGTTTAATCTTCAATTAAAGTTTTAAGTTCATTTACTAAATTAATAATTTCTTTTTTATCCATTTTAAATAATACTTTTCCTCCTCCCGGATGCTTAAAGGCGAGTTCGTATTCATTATTCTTCTTTGATATCATCCACTTTCTATCTTTAACCATCTTACTTGACGGGGCAAGCCAATCATCTGGTCTGAATTCTGCTATCTGAATTAATACCCCAAAACCATGTTTAGGGTGAATAAACAGTTCCTTCCAAGCATCACCATAAGCAGCATATCCAAAATATGGAATTTTCTGATCATCAAGCATTTTTTTCGTTCTTTCAATATCGGGTGTTTCCAAATTTAGATGATGTATCCCACCTTCTCTTTTCGACAAAAAACTGCTTAAAAAACTGTCATCACCAAGAGATTTTAGCAGTTCCACCCTCGAAAGATCTCCTAAAGTAAAAATCTCCCAGTAATATTTCAATCGTTTATCTCTACCGTGTGTTTGTGGAATTGCACCAAGAACCTTTGTAAAAAAATCAGATGCCTTTTCAAAATCTCTTACTGCTAAAGATATGTGATCAATTCGCGAAATCATATATGAGAGTTTTCTTCAAAATATATAATGTTTTTTAATTGCTTCTTAAGAGGATCTTAAATACAACAGAAAAAGGATCAAAAAATTATTACCAAATTTAAGAATTAAAACTCATATCTTTTAAAATAATTTTTTCATTCTTGATTCTTCAAGATTCTATGATATTTATTTAATATCATTTTGATGTTACTTTTTTTCTAACATTAAATTTATATCTTATTTTTCCTATTATTTCTATAGAATGACAACTATTTCAATATCGTTAGATGAAGAATTAGTAGAATGGTTAGATCAACTTGTAAAAAATGGAATCATTAAGAGCCGAAGCGAAGCAGTTAGAGGAGGGATCTTTTCATATGTCCGAGAGAAACTCGGTATCCATTCTAGAGAAGAATTATGGGAATTTCTTGAACATGTACAAAAGAAGCCGCTTCAGAATGGAGTCGAAGCAATTCGAGCAGTACGAGAGGAAGAATAATGCCAATATATCTTGATACAAATGTCTTTTATAATGCATATTGTTCGATTGAAGATAGAATACTAGCAGATTGGCTTTTAAATCAGATCTCCTCCGAGTTTCCAGGTATTACATCAGAATGGACAATTGCAGAGATGTTTCAGGCCTTTAAAAAACAAGTTAATCTAAAAAGAATTGAAAATCATGATGCACAAATAGCTCTTAACCTATTTTTAAGCGAAATAGGAGAATATTCTCAGAAAAAGAAATTGCTTTTAATTCCTGTTAAAATGTCATATATCGTGGCTGCCCGACCCTTGATTTTCAATCAAAATCTCTATGCTGCAGATGCAATTCACGCGGTTACAGCAATACAAATGAATGCGGATGCCTTTATAACATTTGATAGTGATTTTAAAAAGCTTAAGAAAATTCCCGTTTTAAATCCAAGTCAAGCTGATTTTCAGAAGATTATTAATAAATTTATGGAAAAACCTTAAATATTGAATATCTTAATAATAAGATTGGTATATCATGATTTTCTTAAAATGTAGCCATTAACATATTTTCCATTAATAACTTCACAGGATAACTCCAACTCCTTAATTAGATGTCTTGGGTCAATTAACTCAATTAAAAATCCATAGTTATCTTGATAAAAAGTAATACCATTTTCATTGGTTTCTATGATGTATATTGAACCGTGGGGTTTTAGGACTCTAACACATTCCTTGAGCGCTGCATCTTTTTCTTGAATGTGCTGAAGAGCGTCATACATGAAAATACAGTCAAAAGAAGTGTTAGGAAAATCTAATTTTTCGGCATTTAAATGCTGAAAGGTAATTTTATCCTCCACCTTGAATTCTCGTGCAATTTCTCTCCAATCAAAGTAAGAATGCTCATGTTTTTCTCCGTGATGTTCATGATGATGCCCGGACCAGGATTCTCTCTCCAGATCAACTTCTGGTTCTCCTGTTAATACACTATAACCATTAAGCGCTAATAAAATTACCATTATCCCGAATCCCGTACCAATATCTAAAACTTTAGCATCTTTATTCAGATCTACACCTTGAATGAATTGATCTATAAAGTTGAGATCGTAGGAAAACTCATCTCCGATTTTTTTAATATTAAGGTAATAATCTTTCAATCTCTCTATTTGTATTTTAAGATCCATTGTGATGCTCCTTTTTTGAAATGCCTTAATTGTAATATTCGTATTATCTTCTTTCATTATAAAAATTCTAAGTAAATCAACCTATTAATGAATTTAAAATAAAACAATTTTATTATTAATAGTATTTTTTGAGGTTAATGCCTTTTAGGTGATAACCCAATTTTTTTTCTTTTACTTGTTTTGTTAAAATTTGAATGGATATAATATAGATTTTTGGATTTGTTACCTTCATACATCATAAACTATCATTCTCTGAG
>JAEOTJ010000351.1 GCA_016839905.1 Promethearchaeota archaeon
GAGGGTATTTTTAAATTTATAAAATTAGCCAAAAATTAGAAATCTTTAAAATTTTCCCGACGAAAAACGTGATTATCCCGTCTATAATTATGTCGTAACCAGTATAATGATTGAAATCGATCAAATATGGAAACATTTTTATCGAAAACGGACAAATAGACGATTTTTATTAGGAAAATAATTTCCGCAATCCCCCGACATTAAAAGATATGGGATAATCAGAGTTTTTGTCGGTTTTAAAAAGAAGTTTTTTTGATTTTAATCAAAAAGAGAATATTAAAAATACTCTCTTTAAAAAAGATAATTAAAATAAAAAAATTAATAAATTCCAACTTCATTCATTTGCTTTTTCAGCATCGGGATTTTATTGTTGAATTCTTCGATTTTACCATTGTACTTGCTGAATAATTCATTGAAATTGCTTTCTGATGCCTCGTTAATCTCTTTTGCGAAATCATTAGAAGTATCATGAATACTCTCGAAAATTTGATTGAATTCTTCGGTACATTTAGCAAGTTTAGGATCAATATCCTTAAGCTGCTTCCTTAACATATTTCGAAGTTTTCCTCTTGGTACTCGGATTTTATCGATTAAATTATCACAGGATTCTAATAATTTATAGGCCTTATCCTTGTTAACATCAAGAACTTTTGATTCTATTATTTCAGTGCGCCAAGTGTTAATCCTACCTTTCGCATATGTGTCAAAGTTTAAGGAAATTGAGTCTATTCCTTCTTGAACCAAGAATCTCAGAAATTCTGGATCATCACTAGGGGCTTGTCCGCAAATTCCAACTTTTCTTCCACGTTCATGAGCTGTTTTAATCAGATGGCTAACGGATCTCCTAAGAGCTTCGCTATTGGTTGTGTATTTATATTCCTTAGCAAGCGGGATTAATTTAGCTTCATCTCTATCCAAACCATAAGTTAGCTGAGTCAAGTCATTTGAGCCAATACTAAATCCATCGAAGTAATCGCAAAAGATATCTGCACAAATTATATTAGATGGGATTTCTGCCATAACATAAACTTTTAATCCATCTTCTCCCCGTATTAAATTTTCAGTTTCCATTATAGTTATTATTTTTGCAGCTTCATTATGACTCCGGCAGAAAGGTAACATTGGAACTATATTTGTTAATCCCCAATCCCGAGCTTTCTTGATTGCCCGAAGCTCAAGTATGAAAGCATTCTGGAAATCGTCTGAAACATAACGTGAACAACCACGGTAACCCATCATCGGATTTGATTCCTCGCCCTCATAGATCCATCCGCCTAGTAAATCTTTATATTCATTTGTTTTAAAATCAGACAATCTAACCACACATTCAGAAATACTACCATCGGGTAATTCTTTCCATACTGCAGCAGCGATTGTTGCAATACCTTCTGCCAATTTTTCCACGTAAAACTCTTCCTTGTTATCATGACCGATTGTTAATTCTCTAATCTTATCTATTGTCTCCTTTAATTTCTTGATTTCTTGGTTAAAAGGGTCCTTGGGATATAAATCGCTCTTTTTTATTTGTTCAATTTTATTTCTTTGTTCTAAAAGAATGTCGTATCTCATTAAGAGCGCTTCATAGTCGATTAAAGCATTTGGATGAACTTGAACCTCGTCATTGATAATGAATTCCAGTCTTGCTAAACCAGTTCCATCAGGATATTTACCAGAAGACAATGCTCCTTTAGGGATTCCTAAATTTACCAAAACCTTAGTTTTAGTCTGTGGAAGTTGTGCAAATTCAATCGTATCTAAGTCATATTGCACATCTTTTGTCCATATCCGTGGTTCTCCTTCACTGCAATCGACAGTCACATATTCCATACCTTCTCGATATCGTTCTTTCATAACTTGTACGATATCATCAGCTCCTACGATAGAAGCAATGTTGAGCTCTCTTGATACAATAGCAGCATGACAAGTAGGACCTCCTCTTTCGGTAATTACCCCACCTAAGTTTTGCATGTATGACGTCCAATCTGGATTAGTTTCCTCAGTTATTAGGATATCCCCTTCTCTTAATAAATGCGCATCATTGATTGATTCAATTACTTTAACTTTCCCGTATCCAATTCTTCGCCCAATAGCAATACCCGAATTTTCAACTAATAAACCTTCTTCTGTTAAAGAATCAGGATCTTCAAGAAGGTAGAAGATTTCTTCAACATCACCTTTCTGACTATGGACTGTTTCTGGACGTGCTTGGACAATGTACACCGTACCATTATTTCCAACAGCCCATTCAATATCCATATTTCTACCATAATGTATTCTAATTTTTTGTGCTAATTCTGCTAAAGTTAAAGCTTCCTTTTCTGTAAGACAGAATTCCATTTGTTTATCTTCAGGAACAGGGATGATTTCAGTACCAACCTTACCAGTTTCTTTTGTAAAAATCATCATTTTCTCTTTTTTAACTAACTCTTTCCTGATAATCCTTAATCCATTGGGATTATGCTTAAAAGCAAGAAATTCGTCTCCTTTCTCGATTCCTTGAACAATTAATTCCCCCAATCCCCATGTTCCTCTTATAGCAACAACATTCGAATTACCAGAGTCAGGATCTTCGGTAAACATTACACCAGAAGATTTAACGCCTCCATGTCCACCTGCCATCTCTTGTACTCCGACACTCAATTTTACAGAAAAATGATCAAATCCTGCTCTCTCTCGGTACATTGTGGCTCTTGTTGTAAATACTGAAGCCATATCCTTTAGAGTATAATCTAAAATATCTTTATCTCCCGAAATATTTAGATGGGTATCTTGCTGACCTGCAAATGAAGCATCCGGTAGATCTTCTGCAGTCGCAGAACTCCTTATTGCATAAGTTGATTCTATACCAATTTTTTCATTCAATTTATGGTAAGCGTCCAAGATTTCATCTGCTAAACTATCGGGGATTTTTGACTGCTCTATAACATGACGAATATTAGCACATATTTTATCAACAGCTTCAATCGCTTTAATATCATCTTTTTTAAGTTCTTCCGCAATCATTTTAATGTCTCGCGAGATTAATTCTCTTAACGTAATTTCCTCTTCCTTAATGGTATAATAATTAGTATCTAAAACGTAATCAAACCCTTTAGCAGTTACAGCAAAACCCAGTGGCACAGGAATGTTAAATGAAAGTAATTCACCTAAAGAGGCATTCTTTCCTCCAACAAGGGGTACATCATTAACTCTTAAATCTTCAAAAAATTTTATATATAAATAATCTTTCACACTCATTTCAAATCATCAGTGAGTTCTTTATGAATTAATAATTATTAATTCTTAGAATTAATAATTAACTATCTTAAAAAAAAATAGGTATTTTTAATCAAGTTTTATTGTTTTAAAAAAAAAAATTAAAGAAAATAAGTTTAAAGAGCTGTTTTTATAATTTTAAAAGAAATTAATTTAATTATAACAATATATTCTTATTCTACTCTTAAAGAATTAAAAATATTATAATTAAGGTAATAGAATTCCATATTGTTTCTTATAATAATAAATTACAAAAGTTGAGATTAGTAAGGCATAAAATGTATGTACTGTTGTCCATATCTCAGGTAAGAATCTTGATGTTCCTGTCATATCAGTTAAGCGAGAGAGACTATCAAAACTGCTAAGAAAAATTAAATAAAAAAGAAGGCCCCAGATTAAATATCTTTTACTTACTGCGATTTTTTTATGAATTATTAAATATAACTGGAATCCCGCCATAATACCATGCAAAATTGGTCCAACAATTAATGAAGGAATGTCTTTAACTACAAGGATTAAACCTAATGTGACTAAAGAAAAGCCATATGCGGAAATAGAGGTAATAGAATTTAAAAATACTGATTCAAATTTATTAATTAAAGTAAAGCTGATTAATATTAATGTAAGAAAAGTTGTATAAGTTAAAGGTTCAAAATTAAAAGTTATAAAACCAAAATATATAAAATAACCTATACAACAAGCTAAAACCAGAAATCCCATAAATTTAATACCATAAGAGAATTCTTTTTGTTCGATAACTTTAGTTTTTGGCTCTAAATCTTCGATTTTAAAATAATTGTTTAATATAGGTGATGGTTGGCCATGCTGTTCTTCTTTTTTTTTTATATCCACGTTAAATAAAAGTTCAACTATATCACCGGAATCCTTTTTTCGAGCTATTTTCTCTGTAATTTTGGAAATCGCAGCTTCAGCAATTAATTCAATTTCTCTTTCATTTAATTTTATAGGGAATTTATTATCTTTTATGGGTTCGTTTTCAAACTTCTTTTTTTTTTCTAACGATTCCACTAATTTTTTTTCAATAGATTCTTTATCCATATACTTATTTTACCCCTCTCTTTGTTAAATTTTAAGGTTGAAAAAAAAAAATAAAAGATAATTATCATAAATCGATCTAAGCTCTGAAAAAATAATATTAATCCCTTTATTAAAATATTTACATAAAGAAAAAATAAATTAAATAAATTCTATCCGATTTAATAGAAATTAAATTAATTTCTGAAATAAATGCTCATTAGATTTGATAATAAATAATAATGAAATTTCATTTCATTTTATATAAAAAAATAAAATTATATATTTGTTTAGTTAAGATTTATATATAATAAATGTAAAAATAAACCAAAAAAATGGTAATTTTTCAATGGAAGAGGTCCACCGTTTTAAACTGTGTATTTTCGGTAATGGAGGAGTAGGAAAGACTTCATTGACAAGAAGATACTTAACGAAAGTTTTTGATGAAGATATAAAATTGACATTAGGAACAGATTTCAGTGTAAAATATTTAGAGATTGAAGGCAAAAAAATTGCATTACAAATATGGGACTTTGCCGGAGAAGAAAGATATAAAGTTGTCTTACCGGGGTATGCTACTGGTTCAAATGGGGGTATATTCATGTATGATATTACTAGATATAATACATTAACAGGATTAGATAGTTGGTTATCAATGTTTAAACGTGGAGCGGATGAACAAATCCCTATTATCATCATAGGGGGAAAATCAGATCTTCAAGAGAAAAAATCAGTTTCTACTGAGGAAGCTGAAAGATATACTGAATCAAGAAATTTTAAAGGCTTTTTAGAATGTTCTGCTAAAAACGGTGAAAATGTTGAAGAAGTTTTTGAAATGATTACCCGAATAATGATGAAACACGAAGGTTTAATTTAACTAGATTTTTTAATTCCATTTATAAAAATACGGCTCATTGTTATTACCAGCGGATTTGATTGATTGATTTTAAAATATATTTCTTTGAATATCTCCATAAAATTTCCTTCTATTTCTTCAGGAATTAAGCTTAAAAATGGAACTAAAGCAGCGGCTTTACAATAATTAATAACCTCTTCTTCGGACTTGAAATTCATCTCAAATTTATATGGTTCTACTAAAATATTCTTGAAATTATTATCTTCTAAGATTTTCTCCGTTTGTTTTACTGAAAGGAAACGCCATGGCATTGAAAATTTAGCAAGATATTCTCTAAAATCTCTAATTCTTATTAAATCTGCTATTACTTGAAATAGAACATTATTTTCATTTAACCCCGTTTGAATCATCATTCTACCATCAT
Source organism: Promethearchaeota archaeon (assembly GCA_016839905.1). The sequence goes on from JAEOTJ010000351.1 coordinate 5,571, forward strand.
TTTTAAGAGAATTATATATTAATTCATACATTAATTCAAAATTTTTTATCCAATGAATGGCAGAATTTGAAAATACAGCATCGAATTGATTCTCATATGTAATTTCAAGAGCATTAATGTTAATAATATCAATATTTTTAATGTTATTGTTTGAGATATTGATTCTTGCTTGCTCGCATTGTTCTTTAGATAAATCAATGGCAGTTATTTTTCCATTTGGAATTTTTTTGGCAATTTCTATGGAAATCATTGCATTTCCACAACCAATTTCTAAAATATGTTCATTATCACTAGGTTTTAAACGTTCTATAGCCATAATTCCAAGAGCATATTGATATGAAGAACTCTTTTGATAGAGTTCAGCATCCCATTTGAAATTTTTTTCAGTCATAATGAAATGATTGATCTATTTTAATTCCTTATAAAATACTTTAAAATCCGAGGCACCGTATAAGCAAAAAATGACTTCTTCAATTTGAGTTTCCCCTGCTAAATATTCTTTAGCCGTGGAAATCATTATTTTCGCACATCTATCAATTGGATACCCGAAAATACCGGTTGATATCGCTGGAAATGCAATAGTTTTTAATACATATTTATCCATAAGTTTAAGACTATTTAAAATAGCGTTCTTTAGTTTTCCATCCTCGTTTCCCTCACCCATTCTTGGACCAACAGCGTGAATTACATTTTTGGCTTTCAAGTCTCCTCCAGTTGTTATGACGGCACCACCCGAAAAGGTCCCCCCTATTTTATTACATTCTTCTTGAATTAAAGGACCCCCTTTTCTACGTATGGCTCCAGCAACACCTCCGCCTAGGACTAATTGAGCATTTGCTGCATTAACGATAACATCTGTAGTCAACTCGGTTATATCTCCTTGAACTAAATTAATTGTAGAGTTTTTTATTTTTAATTTTTCCATTGAAATTAACACCTTTTGACTAATACCATCTTCTTATATATAACTTATAATATAATTATATAAATGATATTTTCTTTAATTAAGAATATTAAACATTGCTCTAATTTTAATTATTTTTTAGTCAAATAAAATTAATTTAAAACTAAAAGGATGTTATTATAATGACCTCGAAGTCTAAATTAAATAGGATTATTTTTTTCATTTTATTATTTGGAATCTTTTCTGTATCATCAATATTAAACCAAAGCATATTAAAAAATAATATTTTTAATGAAGAATTAGATTACAACGAAAATGAGACTGATTCTAAACAAAAAACTAAAAATTCGGGTTTTTGGATAGTAGACTATATATATATTTCCTATGATAATTGGTCAGTTAGTGGTGATCCTTGGATACAAATTCGAACAGGAAGTCCAGACGATCCTCATATTATTGAAAATGTCACAATTGATCGAGATAGTATAGGGTCAGCAATATTGATTGAGGATTCAAGGCAATATTTTAAAATACAAAATTGCAGTCTAACTGATTCGGGAAGTGGAGCAGATGATGGTGGAATTACTTTATTAAATACCTCCAATGGATTTATTTTAAATAATGATCTCTCTAATAATCAAAGGGGGATAAAAATAGAGGAAAGCGAAAATATAACAATTTCAGAAAATAATATTGATAGCAACCGACAAGAGGGTATATACATAGAAGACTTTATTAATCATACGATTGAAAATAATACTATAGACTCAACCTTGTATGCCTATGGTCTTTATGCACTATCCGGAGATGATAGTATAGTTCATAATAATACAATTTCAAATAATGGACAACTCTGGGACGGTGGTGCTGGGGTGCTTTTATCCCAATGTACAAATGTAAATTTTACATATAATAAAGTAATTAAAAATGATAATAGAGGTTTGTGGTGTGCTCCTCTATGGAGCTCAACGGTTTCTAATAATTATATAAACGGAACTACCCGTGGACCAGGTATTTCTCTCCAATACACTTCATCCAGCAATATCATAACAGATAATACAATTTCTGGAAGCGCAGAAAATGGGATTTCATTAAGAGATTCTAATAATAATATAATTAAAAATAATTATATAAATGGAAACGAACTCTTCGGGATAAATTTTACATATAATTCAGATTTCAATGATATATATAATAATATAATATCAAATACTACAGGAACGGGTATTAGTATATCAAATGCTGTTATAGAAAGTATAAATAATGAGTTTTATAATAACACATTTATTGCAAATGATAATCATGTTTTAGATAATTGCAGTTCAAATACTTGGAATAATACTCAAATCGGGAATTATTGGGACAATTACACTGGAGCTGATTCTGATGATGATGGAATTGGAGATACACCATATGAAATTTGGGGTTCAAGTAATATAAATGATTCACTACCCATATGGAACGATGGTTTTGATGGAACTGAATTGGAAATTGATGATCTAAAATCTAATAATTGGGAAAGTATTTTAGATAAATTTTACTGCAGTGGTTCTGGCACCTCTCTGGATCCTTATGTAATTGAAGGTATAAATATCGTTTCAGGAGGGAGTCATGTTATTTTAATAAATAATTCTCGAGCTTATTTTAGAATACAGAATTGTGAATTGACTGGGGGAGTATCTGGTAATGGAGGTATTGAATTATCAAATACTAGTAATGGTTTTCTCTATGATAATAATTGTTCAGGCAATGGGCATGGAATTTACTTATTTAATAGTAATTTTACAAAAATAAATAAGATTATCGCAAATGATAATGCCGCTCAAGGAATGTATTTTAGAGACTGTCTAAATCTTACAGTTTGGGACAATGAAATAAAAAGTAATGGTTTGAGGGGTATCTACCATCAAACTTCTCATAATTCTTATTTAGCTGGTAATCAAATTGCGGATAGTACTGAAGATGGGATACGTTTTCGCATAAGTCATAATAATACAATAATCGGAAACAATGTAAGTTATAATAAATTAAATGGAATCTACATATGGGAAGGAAATAATAATACAATGGACAATAATATAATTGTGAATAATACTGATGATGGGATTAGATTATCTACAGATGGTGATAATAATAATATAACCAATAATGTACTGTATAAAAATATGGAAAAAGGAGTTCATATTGTTTCAGCTGGATGTGAAAATAATTTATTTTATAATAATAGTTTTATAGAGAATGGTCTAAATGCATTAGACGACGGTTCAAATAATCATTGGAATTTTACAAACATAGGTAATTACTGGGATAATTATACGGGAGTTGATGCAAATGATGATAGTATTGGGGATACCCCCCATAACATAACTGGTTCTGCTGGCGCTAAGGATTTTCTACCGATTTGGGATGATGGTCCTGATTGGAATTTTTATTCAATTCATATCGATGATTCGGGAGTAAGTGGGAATGGAACATGGATATGGGCAGTAACTCAAGATTGGTGTAATGGCTCAGGTACCTGGGCTGATCCATATGTAATTGAAAATGTATCTATTGACGGGCAAAATTCTTTCAGTTGTATATTAATTGCAAACTCCAGCGTGTATTTTAAGATTGAAAATTGTATTTTATATAATTCTGGAAGTGGAACTGATCCAAATCATAAGGCGGGAATTAAATTAGAAAAGGTTAATAATGGAACTTTAATAGGGAATAATTGCTCTAATAATAATGATATCGGGATTTATTTATATACTGATTGTAATAACAACACGATTATTAATAATACAGTTAATAATAATCCAGATACGGGAATTGGATTAAGAATAAACTGCAATAACAATAATATTTTGAATAATACCATAAAAGACAATCTAGATGGGTTGATCTTAAACGATAATTGTCATTATAACACAATTTTGGATAATAATATGTCTTACAATGATCAAAAAGGAATTTATTTATTAAGTAGCAATAATAATTCAATATCTGGAAATAACGCATCATATAATGGACAAGTCGGAACTTTTGAAGGAATTTATATTTCCGGAAGTTTTAATAACACCATTATGAAGAATGATGTCAATTATAACGATTATGGAGTCTACTTATCAGGAAGTTCATTTAATATCATTTCAAACAATTCAATTACTTATAATAATAGAGATGGAATATATTTATCTTCAAATAGCAACAATAATACATTTACAGGAAATAATATAACTTATAACGGTGTAGCCGGAACCTATTATGGAATCTATCTATTTAATAATAATAATAATAACACGATTTCTGATAATAATGTCAATTTTAACGACTATGGAATAGTATTTTTCGCCAGTTCTTTTAATATTGTTTTAAACAATACAGTAATTAATAATATTCGAGATGGAATATATTTGATGACAAATAGTAATAATAATACCATATCGGGAAATAACGCATCTTATAACGGTGGAGCTGGATCCTTTGGGGGAATCACTATAGATAGTTGTGTAAATAATAAAATTTTGGATAATACAGCTAATTTTAATGACTATGGAATTCAAATATTGGCTAGTAGTTTTAATGTAATTTTAAACAATATTGCGACCTTTAATAATATAGATGGATTACGTATTCGCGCAAATAGCGATAATAATACAATTTTAGGAAATAATGCCTCTTATAATGGATTAACAGGACTATATTCCGGAATTTATTTAGAAGATGCAAATAATAATACAATTTTGGGTAATAATGTAAATATTAACGATTATGGGATATATTTTGAGTCAACCAGTAATAATAATACAATTTTAAATAATACTATTGAAGGAAATGTCGTTAGAGGAATAAGTATAACTTCGACAAGTGAATCCAACCTTATTTTTAATAATACTTTTATTGGAAATGTCCTACATGCTTTAGATGATGGAAAATTTAACAAGTGGAACAATTCAGCTATAGGGAATTACTGGGATAATTACACGGGTGCAGATGAAGATGATAATGGAATTGGTGATATACCGCATGTTTTTCCAACGGGCACAGATTATCTGCCTATTTGGGATGATGGTCCTGAGCCAGAATTTTGGATTTTAAATCCCATACATATTGACGATTCTGGTGTTAGCGGAAACGGGACGTGGGCATGGGCGGCTACTAAGAAGTGGTGTAAGGGATCTGGTATATGGACAAATCCTTATATAATTAAGAATGTAATTATTAACGGGCAAAATTCTTTTAGTTGTATATTAATTGCAAACTCCAGCGTGTATTTTAGGATTGAAAATTGTACTTTATATAATTCTGGAAGTGGAGCTGATCCTAATCATAAAGCGGGAATTAAATTAGAAAATGTTAATAATGGAACATTAATAGGGAATAATTGCTCTAATAATAATGATATAGGGATTTATTTATATACTGATTGTAATAACAACACCATTATAAATAATACAGTTAATAATCATCCAGATACGGGAATTGGATTAAGAATAAACTGCGATAATAACTTGATTTCGAATAATACCATAAACTACAATTTATACGGATTTACTTTAAACGATAATTGCCATTACAATACAATTTTAGATAATGACATGTCCTACAATACTCAAGATGGTTGTTTTTATTGGAATACCTGCCATAATAATTCTCTCATCAATAATACGTTTAAAAGCAATCCCAGATATGGATTCAATCTTGGAGGTTGGTGTCAACATAATAATATTACGGGAAATACAGCAATTAATAATTCTCAAGGCATTATTTTATATGTAGATTGTGATAATAATAGAATTGAGAATAATAATGCAACTGACAACACTGACTACGGGATTCATGTATGGGATGGATGTGATAATAACATCATTTTAAAAAATATAGTAAAGGATACACCGATATTAGGTACCCAAGACTATGGAATATCAATAGGACCCACAGGATCGATGTGCTACAATAATCGGATTTTAGAGAATACCGCAAATGACAATTTAATATATGGAATACATTTAAGCTCAGCGGACAACAACAATATCTCTGGAAATATTATAAACAATAACACGGAATATGGAATTTATTTAGAGAATAGTGATGGAAATATAATTATAGGAAATTATTTAAACAATAATACGGATGGTTGCATCCAAGAAGCAGGCACCAGCACTAATAATATTGATGCGATGAATAATTGTAATGGAGTGTGTTCATCAATAATGATTGACAACAATGGAGGTACATCGGGTGCGTTTACCTGGGAAGAGGCTATAGCTTTAATTCCATGGTTTAAAGGCTCTGGCACTTGGGGAGATCCATATGTTATAGAAGATCTCATAATTAATGGATCAAATATAGGAAGCTGTATTTTGATTGAAGATTCAAAAGTTTATCTTAAGATTGAAAATTGTACAATATATAACTCTGGTCCTAACAACGATGATGCTGGTATTAAACTATCCAGTACATCAAATGTTACTGTTTCTGATAACACTTGTTATAATAACCAGTTTGGTATATTTGCCATTTTTAGTGAGAATAATACCATTCTTACGAATAATGCCTCAAATAATGTAAGATCAGGAATAATCCTCCAAACAGGTTCCCATTGGAATAATATTATTAATAATACTATTAATAATAATGATGATCATGGTATATTTTTAGACCAAAATTGTAGGTATAACACTATTGTTAATAATACAGCCGATAATAACCAAGATTACGGCATTTATCTTTATTATAGGTCTAATTATAATTCAATAATCAATAACACGGCAATAAATGCTTTTGGAACTTTTGGAATTGGAATATATCTTTTAAATGAATGTCGGTATAACAACATTACTGAAAATACACTTATAAATAATAATGATCACGGGATTTATTTGAATGATCGATGTGAAAATAACACGATATCAGAGAATAATATAAAAGAAAATGTAGAGCACGGTATATATCTATATGAATGCAGTAATAACTCCATATTAAGCAATAATTTGACGGACAACGGAGATAATGGCATTTACCTAATGCATAATTGTCTTAATAATGATATTTTAAACAATACAGCAAGTTCAAATACTCTTAATGGAATTTATCTAAATGACAATTGTAATAATAATACTCTCTGGAATAATGAATTATCTTATAATGATCAAAATGGAATTGATTTAGTAAATTGCATTAATAATTCAATATCTGGGAATAACGCATCTTATAACGGACAAGTCGGAACCTATTATGGAATCTATCTATCAAGTAGTCATAATAACACGATTTCGCATAATGATGTCACTTTTAATGACTATGGAATTTACTTATCAGTTAGCCATTATAACAAATTTTCCGATAATGATGTTCATAATAATGATTTTGGAATAATTTTCTTTCTTGCCTGTACTTTTAATGTTGTTTTAAACAATACAGTAATTTATAATGATTATGATGGAATATATTTACAAACAAATAGCAATAATAATACCATATCAGGAAATAACGCATCTCATAACGGAGGAGCTGGATCATTTGCGGGAATCACTATAAGTAATTGTGTAAATAATACAATTTTGGACAATAATGCTAATTTTAATGACTATGGAATTCAAATATTGGCTAGTAGTTTTAATATAATTTTAAACAATAATGCGACCTTTAATAATAGAGATGGATTACATATTCGTGCAAATAGCGATAATAACACAATCTCGGGTAATAATGCCTCTTATAATGGATTAACAGGATTATATTCTGGAATTTATTTAGAAGATGCATATAATAATACAATTTTGGGTAATAATGCTAATAATAACGATTATGGGATATATTTTGAGTCAACCAGTAATAATAATACAATTTTTAATAATACTATTGAAGAAAATGTCGTTAGAGGAATAAGTATAACTTCGACAAGTGAATCCAATCTCATCTTTAACAACACTTTTACGGGAAACGGAGAACACGCTTTAGATGATGGAAATTATAATAAATGGAATACTACAAACATCGGAAATTATTGGGATAATTACACAGGAATGGATGAGGATGATGATGGTATTGGAGATACACCACATGTATTTCCTACTGGTATTGATTATCTTCCGATTTGGGACGATGGTCCTGAACCCGTCTTTTGGATTTTAAATCCCATACATATTGATGATTCTGGTCTTAGTGGAAACGGAACGTGGGCATGGGCGGTGACTAAAAGGTGGTGTAAAGGTTCTGGAACATGGACAGATCCGTATATAATTAAGAATGTAATTATTAATGCTTCTGATCAAGATGGAGTTAGTTCTCTTATAATAGATAATTCGACCAATGTTTATTTTATCATAAGAAATTGCACTACAACTAATAGTGGCTCATCTTTCGTATCAAACGATGCGGGGATTAAACTACGAAATGTGAATAATGGAACCCTCATAAATAATACTTGTGAGGATAATCGTAGAGATGGGATGTATCTTTATAACTGTGATAACTTAACGATTTTAGAAAATAAATTTAAAGATAATGATAATAATGGATTGTATTGGCTGTATGGGAGATTTAATTTAATTGATAATAATACATTTAAAAACAATGATATTTATGGAGCCCATCTTAATACATTCCATAATAATACAGTCCGAAATAATTCATTTCTAGGGAATATTGATTCTGGAATTTATTTTTCTGGTGCAGATAATAACACGATAAAATTTAACCACGCGGAACAAAATAGATACGGGATTTATACTGGATCCTCCGACTTCAATCAAATCTACAATAATACCTTGATAGATAATGATGAGATTGGTTTAAATATGTCAAGTAGCCATTTTAATGAAATTTACAATAATACAATGGTCTTAAATGATGATTTCGCAATAAGTTTATCAAGTAGCCATAATAATACTTTCTTGCATAACAATGCTTCATATAGTAGTGCTGTTAATTCCAGAGGAATTGAATTGGTCCAAAGTGAAAATAATACAATATTAGAAAATGATCTAACTCACAATGCTTATGGAATCTATCTCCAAAACAATAATAAAAAGAATGAATTCATAAACAATACTGTAGTGAATAATACCCGCAATGGAGTTTATCTCTTCACGAGCCACAATAACTCCTTTATAGGCAATAATATCTCATTTAATGGAATTTCTGGTATCTATTCGGGTATCTATTTAAGGAGAAGTAAAAATAATACTTTCTTTGGAAATATTATTTACAATAATACTGAAGACGGGGTCTTTCTTTATGAAAATAGTTCTTGGAATAAATTCCTAAGTAATATAATCAATTTCAATGCTCAACATGGGATATACCTATATCAGAATTGTAATTACAATAATATTTCAGGAAATTTAGTAAATTTGAACGGCGAAAATGCTATATCTTTAATCGAAAGTCATAAAAACATGATAATGAATAATACTGCAAATAATAATAAAGAAAACGGAATAAAACTGCAAGAATCCCATAATAATTATATCATCGATAATGCAGAGAGTTTTATTAATAACACGCTCTATGGGATTTTTCTAAATCATAGTGATTATAACATTATTACCGGGAATGTTATTCGAAATAGTCAAGTTGGGATTTATCTAAATTTCTCTGATGTTAATACGATATTGGATAATATATTTAGTGGATGCCTTAATGATTGGATTGATAATGGGGGTACAGGAAACGATTTTCCTTTAGATGATGTTGGTGATAAAGATGGAGATGAGGATGGACCTGAAGAACCTTCAGAAGGAGATGGTAGTTTTTTAATTATTATTATAATTATTATCGTAGGAATGGTTGTAAGTACGGGCGTGGCTGGTGGAGTATTAGTTAAGAAATCCAAATCTAAAGTTGAGATGGATGATGTTCAGAAAAAACAAGAAGTCTCTAAAATAAAACCCTTGACTCCAAAAGTACCTAAAAAACCAAAAAAGGGAAAACTAAAGACTGAGCCCGATAAAGGAGCACCTTTAACAGAAGAAGAAAAGCAAGAATTAGCGAAAACGGAAAAAGAAGTTGGCGTGGAAGAGCAAAAGATAATCTGTA
>JAEOTJ010000352.1 GCA_016839905.1 Promethearchaeota archaeon
GTTCAAGGCTATGATGATAAGCTAATATTTTTTCATTAACTAAATCTATCGAAAGGATTTGAATATTGATTAAGTCTTTCAACCTTATGGTTTGGCCCGTTTTTATTTTCCTTGCATCTTTCAATGCCATTAAAATATTTAATATTTTATCCGAAACCTTGCCTTTAATTTCTCTTTTCCCTCTTTCTGGTTTGGAAGGTAAAATTAAGGGTTCAGCTTTATATTCTATAAATGGAACCTCTTTTATTTCAACATTAATTGGATTTTCAACAAAGAAATATCTATCTGAAATCTCGTCTATAATTGCTTTATTCTTCGAATATATCCAATCAACTGAAAATGTGATCCCCCCCTGAGACATACCTAAGTCTAGTAAAGCACCCTTTAAAGCTTCTGGTCTAATTCCGCGTTTTTTTAATGATTGTAAGCTCCAAGTTCTTGGATCGTCCCAACCTTCATAAATTCCATTTTCTATATTGTTTCTTGCTTCTGTCTTACTTAATTTCATATTTGGAAATTTAATTCTTCCATAGTATAATAATTCTGCTTCTTCCCAACCAAAATGTTTCCAAACAATCTTTTCTATTTTTCCTTCTTTAACTAAATCAATACCCCGTAGAATATGGGTTGCTCCTATTAAATGGTCATCGATTGCCCATGAAAACTCTAACATTGGCCATACAATATATTTATTTCCAACTCTTGGATGCTCTGCTTCAGAAATCCGCATTATAATTTGATCTCTTAGAGCAGGATCTTTATGATCCATCCCTGTTTTTAATCGAACTACAGCTTCAGTTTCTTTATACTTCCTTTTTAACATATTATTCCATTCTTCTAGATTCTTTTCTACAGAGTTATCTCTATGAGGACAATTTTTTGCTTGATTTTTGTACTTTTCTCTAAATTCATTCCCACCGCAAAAACAAATATAAGCCATATTATCTTTTATTAACTTCTCGCAGTATTCATAAAAAAATTCTAACCGATCGCTTTTATATAAAATTTTAGAAATTTTTACTCCTAACCATTCAAGACCCTCTTTTATTAAATCATATGCTTCCGGAAGAACATATTTTGCTTTAGGACTATCTCTTAATGATTTAGGGCTTCCAATAGTATCATCATAAAATAAAAATATTTCTCCGTCATATCTATTCACATATTCATTATTTAGAACAATCATTCTTGCGTTTCCAATATGCAATGCTCCACTTGGATATGGTGCTAATCGCATTATAAGTTTATTATACTTATCAAGGTTAGGTAATTCGGGTAATTCTTTTGTTTCCTTTATTTTTACTTTTCTTTCTAGAGCATTAGGATCCAGCTCTAACAGTTTTTTTTTTTGTTCTTCCAAATTAAGAGTTTTAATCTTTTCAATTATCTTATCTAAGATTGGTATTATTATTTTTGCTTGAGATCTTAAATCTTCTCTCTGCTGCATTAATTTTCCCATTATTGCTTTCTTGTTAGGCTTTCCATCAAACTTTACAGCATTATTTAGCCCACTAATCCATAGAATCTTCTTTATTTCATCTTCATCCATGTGTGAATCATCTAAGAGAAGTTAAATTTTAATCATTTTCCTTTCTGTACATAATAATTAATAACTTATTAAGAATTTTTAAATATGAAAAAAAAAAAACAATATTATTATTAAAAAAATCAAATGAATGGTGTTTAAAAATTTATTATCGGGGATATATTTTAGTTCGCTTGAAAGTAATAGGAACGGAATGGAAAGTAGTAGATAAGTTAAAGGGATTAAAACCTTCCGATCCAGATGAAAATTGGAAAGTAACTTATACCACACCAATTTATGGTGGATGGGATTTGATCATAGAATGTAGTTTTACAAAACTTCAGGACTTAGATAAAATAGTGACATTTTGTAGAGTTGATGAAGATTTGGCTAAATGTATAGAGGAAACAACCACTTTAGTTGCAACTAGAGCAGATTGGGAAGAATAAAATCTTTAAAAACATATTTCTTATTTGGACATTTCCCAATAGTTATTATTAAAATCCTTTATAAGGATATAAATTATGTCAAAAAAAAAAGGCGCCTTGGATATTCTTTCGCAATTTACAGAGCCTATATATAGACATCCTGTGGAAGGTGTATGCACTGCTAGTGTTCCTATTGCGGGAATGGTTTGGGTTGAAACAGGTGATGGTGCTGTATTAATAGATACATTATTAATGGAACCAATCGCAGTTAAAGTCCTACCTAAGATAAAAGAAAAGATTAAATATATAATCTATACTCATGGACATATAGACCATGTTGGTGGAGCAAATGTATTTATGGCTGATAATCCTGAATTTATCGCCCATCGATATTTACCAGATAGGTTTGATCGATATCAATTTCTAGCACCTTATAGAGGTTTAATTGCTCAAATGCAATTTAATATCCCTCGTTCAGGTCCAGGTGTTCAAAATTTTGTTTATCCCACAAAAACAATCACAAGTGACTATACTTTTAAATTGGGAAAATATACTTTTGAGCTACATGCATGCCGTGCTGAAACTGATGATGCTATTTGGGTCTACATCCCAGAGCTAAATACAGCTTGTATAGGCGATTTAGTGATTGGGCCTTTATTCCCTAATATTGGAAATCCTTGGAAGCCTACTCGTTTTGCTTTGGATTGGGCAAAGGAATTAGAAAGAGTTCGAGAACTCAAACCAGAAATCTTGATATGTAGTGGCGGTGGACACGTGTATAAAAAAGCAAGAGCGATGAAAGTTTTAAATGTGAACATTGAAGTTATTCGATCAATGCATGACCAAGTTGTTAAATATATTAATGAAGGGATGCATATTTCTGAGATGATCCACGCTGTAAAGATCCCCGAACACTTGAGGAAAAGTCCATATCTAAGACAACTCTACTCCAGACCAGAATTCTTCGTTTATAATTTATATAGGTGGTATCATGGTTATTATGATCACAATCCCGCCCATCTAATACCAAGACCTGAAAAGGAAGTAATGGAGGAAATCTTTGGACTCATAGGAGATTCTGAAAAAATAATGAATCGAGCTAATGACCTTTTTGCTCAAAAACAGACTCAGCTCGCACTTCAAGTACTAGATGTATTGATCCAAGCAGAACCAGAAAATATTGAAGCACTCAAATTAAGAATGAAATTAGTGAAATATTTAGGAGATGAGGATTATTGTATCATGAGCCGTAATGCTTATTATTATAATATTAATCAAGATAAGAAAACAATTCGAAAAATACGAAAAAAACAAGAAATTAAGAAGTAATTTTATCCTCTAATATGAATTTTATAACATTTTGAAATAAGCTATACCCCATTTTCTCATATCCCGCTACTGAAAAATGAATACCATCACCAGAAGTATATTCTTGCTTTAAATAACCTCCTTCTTCAGTCATATAACAATGATCTGTAAATGGTATTCCTTTATCGTTGAAATATTGTATCAATTCATCGTTCAAATCAGCACGTATTATGTCCCATTTTGGACTAGATGCACGTTTAGTAATTGGAGGAATTAATCCACCTATTGTTCTTATTTTAAAATCTCTTGTAATTTTATGTAACTTTTTTATATTATCAAGAAGCTTTTCCGAGGATCCTGACCATCCTAAATCGTTAGTCCCAATAATTATTATAGAATAATCTGGTTTAGGTTTAAAACTTAATACATCTCTATCTATTCGATGCAATAATCCTGAAGATGTGTCTCCAGGAATTCCTTTATTTACAAAAATTAATTCCTCTGAAAGTTTTTCATATAGGTCGCTTGCCTTATCTTTTATATATTCTA
>JAEOTJ010000353.1 GCA_016839905.1 Promethearchaeota archaeon
AAAAAATGTATATGTTTTTAATGAAAATGACTTGAAAAATACTAAAGATACCTTTAAAATCATGCATCCTTTACCAAGAATTATAGAAATATCACCTAAAGTAGATAATAATCTTGAAAAAGCAATTTATTTTAAACAAACAGGATATGGTCTTCATTTAAGAAAAGCCCTTCTATCAGAAATTCTAAAAGATTAGGCATTAAGTGAAAAAGCTGGTAGTTTAGTTCCTTTTAAAAGTTCTAAATTTTTCCAAATATCATGAGTTTTTAAATTCTTAAAACCTTTGAATATGATTCCTCCATCAATTATTTTCGCAAATTTCTTAAAAAGAGATATTTTACTTTCCAATGATCGATTAGCCTCTTTTCTGATTATGCGGGATGAATAACGGTGAGATAAATATATATCCTTATGTGGTTGGCTTAAATTATAGGAATTATTTCTCGCTTCGTTTTTTTCCATAATTAGTTTTTTTAATAGTTTTATAATTCTTAGAGCAAATGATTGACTTCTTTCTATTCTATCAAGTTCAATACCACAATGGGTTTTAATAGCTTCATTTAAACCAAAAAAACTTATTGATCTTACAGATTCTTCCAACCAATTGTTTTTTTTATTATTAAATAACTTTAAAGTTAAATTTTCCCAAGTCTTATTTGATTTTAATTTCTTCTCAGTAAGGGATTCTTTATGATCAAATAATTCAAAAGTAGCATTCAACCTATCTTGTAAAATATCGTAAAAAATATCGTCATTCTGATTTGCTTGTAAGGCTACTAAATGCAAATTAATTAATATTTTATCTAAAACTATTCTATTTTCTAATAAATTATGATTATTCGGGCGGGTAACCTTTACGATAGTGGAATTTATTAAATTTGAGGGACTATCACTATAAAAAATCATATCTTTAATAGGTAGTGTTGAAATTAAGTCTTTATTTTCATTTAAGATTGGATTTAATGAATCTAAGTTAGAATAATCAAATAAGATTAATGGATTTATTGATGCATTATTTGATGACATTCTATTACCAAATTCCTTTAAAAATTTAGTATTGATATTGTTTGAATCCTTATCGTTAGTATTATTAAATTCGAGAGTTAAGTGGGATTTTTTATCATAAAATAATTCATTATATCTCAAAATTTGGGATGTAAGAATATCAAATAAAAATGTATGATCTTTTTGTTTAAGTGAATTAAATAAAAAAAGCAAAAGATTATTAAATTCTCCTAATATGAGATCTTCTGAGAAGAATGGTTTAAATCGCATTAATAAATTCATTAAATTCAAAATAAAGTTAATATTTTCCTCTCTATTAACTAATGATGAAGAAACAATTGATGATTCTTTGGAAATGATATCTAAAATTGATTCATGATTTAAGTAAATGCTTAATGGTCTTAAACTCCAATAGCTCAAATTAAGTAATGCTATTTCTCCTGATAGATACATATCGGCAAGATCCTTAGGTAATAAATTCAAGAGTAAAAATTGTTCTGAAACATCATATCCTAATTTTTCTAGAAATTCCTCCGGGTTTATTTTACTATTATTAAATAATTTTAATGCTTCAAATGGAGGGGTTCCTAATCGAGTAAGTTTATGTCGAATTTCTTCTAATCCATTTTCTAAGAGAATGGCATTTACATATTCTCTAATTAAAGGAGTTGTTAGATATTCAATATTGGCCTTATAAAGTCTTTCTTGAACCTCCAGAGCAATCCTTTTCGCTAAAGACTTATTTATATCGCCTTCTTTCATTAAATATTGCTCAACATTCTCTATATTAAAGGGTTCTTTAGAATATTTTGAGGTTCTTATCATTATTGTCTTATTTTCGTCATTAATAATTTGCTCCATTAAGATTATGTTTTTTAACATTCTTTTCCCTAAGCTTGTTATGGAATATCCATCTGCAGAGGAAGTTATATAATTAATCGTTTTTAAAGTCTTAAGATGAAAAGTGAAATTTACTGAACTTGGATTAGTTCCTAAAACTTCTTTTTGAAGCATGGTAAAAGATAAAGGATTATCAAGATTATCAAGCTTTTTTAAAATATCTATCCTTATCTGTTGGCCTAATACTTTTAGCTGTTTTTCTAAAGTTTTAGAAATTTTGTCGGAGATCACTTTAATTTTCCATAATTTACTCAAAATATTATATTCTGCTTATAAAATAATAGGATTATCAATTATATAAAAATATTGTAATCTAATTTGAAAAAAATAATATATAGGTGATACTAAAATTAGGAAAATTTATTTTTACACGTGAATTCTATTTTTTATCGAGCAGAAACAGCAATTCTTTCAATTTCATCCTTTCGCTTTACAGCTTTCGAATCTTGGCTATTTTTTGCAGCTAAAACTAATTCTTGTGCTACATTTTCTTCATAAGTTCTTATATTATCATGCGATTTTGAACCAATTGCTTGTACAAGGTATTTTATTGCTAGATCTACTCTTCGCTGTGGAGCTATATCAACCGCAGAAGCATAGGAAATGCCACCCATAGCTATTCGAGTTGTTTCTTCTCGTGGTGCTGTGTTAATTATCGCATCTATTAAAATTTGAATTGGGTTCTCACCTGTAATGTGTTCGATTAGAGTGAATGCTGTTTTAATACTTTTTATTATTTTACTCTTTTTACCAGAATTATAGGAACTTTTATGCCCCTTTATTTTGCCTCCAATAAACCCGGGAGATAATAATCTATTGATAAATCGTTCTATGATTGAAACCTTTGAGGATTTCCAAAAACGTTTATGTTCATGGCGTCCTGCGGAATGAGGGATTATAATGGGCTTTAAATATATATAACTTTCTAAGGTAAAGTCTCTAATCTCAATGTCTTCAAAAGACCATGTATTAAAAAGCTTAACATTTGATTTTTTTTTACTCATTTTTTTTACCTAATCGGTTTTTCTTTCTTCCCTGATAAAAGAGCCTCTAATGAAACACCGTTTACTTTCACAACTTTCCAACGAACTCCCGGGAGGTCGCCCACAGCACGTCCTTTAGCTCCTCCAATCCCCTCAACAATTACTCGATCGTGCTCCTCTATGAAATTAAGCGAACCATCTCCTGGGAGAAAGGCCGTTACTGTTTTCCCGTTTTTCTTCAATTGGACGCGCACGCACTTCCGGATTGCAGAGTTAGGCTGCTTGCTTTCTCTTCCAACCTTTTGTAAAACTATACCTAATGCTTGAGGTGCACCTTCAAGTGGATCTGCTTTTTGCTTTAGTTTGAGCTTTTTTCTTTTGTACTTAGTTTTACTCCAACGAAACCGCTTCCGATTTTTTTTCAGTTGGCGGGCAGCATAAAGTCCTTTGGGCATTAATCATCACTCTTAAAATTTCCGAAGGAATGCTTTTCTTTTTTCATATTATTGTTTTAAATTATTCTTAAAACTTAAAATTTGTTATTTCTTATTTTTAAAAGTGCTAGAAAATAGACTTGATTTATCATTAAAGCTAAAGAAAACCCCCTCCTTTATTTAGGAGGGGGATGAATTTTGCACAAATCAATAATTCCCCACCCTTTCTTACTTTTTATGACTCATCCCCTTATCTATATTTAGATGAATGATAACCAAATTCATCCATACCGTAGGGACTACGGGAATTCACGCTTGTGGAGATTGTGTAAGACGCCCCTTAAGGGGGTGCTGTA
>JAEOTJ010000076.1 GCA_016839905.1 Promethearchaeota archaeon
ATAATCTCTTTTACTTCTTCATTTACTTCTTCTTCTGGAATTGTTGCAGGCTCAAGAGCTTCTTTTTCGATGGCTTCTTGTACGAGAGCATTTAATTTTTCTTCCATTTCTTTTACTACTTGAGTATCTACGCCCTCCTCTAATTGTTGCTCCTCTTGTATTTCATATTCCCTTAAATCAATTTCTCTAATATCTTCAGCATCTATTTCATTAACAAGAGCATTTGATTCCGAAATGGACTCAGGAGCTTCATTAACATCATTTATGATTGTTGTTTTAACTTCCTCTTGTGACCGTGGTTTGTCATAAAATAATTCATCATCGGTATAACTTGCGACCTCGTTGATCTTATCCTTCTGTTTTAATTCATTGATTTTTTCAAACACTTTTCGCAATTTTTTCTTGATTTTTTTCTCATTTCTCCCCAATTTATAGAGTTCATTTAACTTTTCTTTTGCCAAATTTAAAAAAATGACGGCTTTATTTAAATTAAAAATCTCTTCTTCTTGAAGTGCCCTTTTTATGTATCTTTTATACTTGAGCGTGAGCCGCGCTTCCATTATCTTGCTATTGAGGGAGTCAAACATCTCGTACCAATCTTTAAACTCCGAGTTCTTGGCATGTTCCAATCCTCTCTCTGATAATCTAATCGCTTGCTTGAAATTCCGCTCACCAAGAGCCGTCTCGGCAAACTCATAGGTCATTTGATAATCAAAATTCTCATTTGGTTCGGTAACAATCATTAAAAATTTCCTTTTTTTATTTTTTTATTTTTTACTAATTGCAACCATATATAAAGAAAAAACATAAAAAATCATGATTAATTCATTTAGTACCATGTTCAAGAAGAAATGATTAGCAACCATTTTTGAATGTATTTAAAAGTAAATGAGAATTAATAAAACAAAAATGTAAAAAATTTTAAGTTGAGAATGATGATAAAACAAAAAAAATCAAATCTAATTGTTATTTTAGGGCTATTTTTAATTGTAGCAAGCATAACACTCTTTAATAATAATCTTATCTCCCCTAATTCCGCTCCCGTGAGTGATAGATCGGAAGAAAACGACAAAAAACTAATTTTAGAGAATCTTAATAAAGCTGGTTATTGGGACGAGAATGACGTCTCTTTCATTCATATATCATCCGATAATTGGTCTGCAAGTGAAGTGGATTGGATTCAAAACGCTACAGGTACATGGGATGATCCTCATATAATCGAAAATGTAACCATTAACGCAGGTGGATCAAGTTCGGGCATTCTTATTGAAAATTCAGACCAGTATTTCATTATTCGAAATTGTACGGTCTACAATTCCGGAACTTATGGAACAGATGCAGGAATTAAACTGAAAAATACCAATAATGGGAAACTTGAGAAGAATAATTGCTCTGACAATGGAAACACGGGGATATTGCTTTTTACTTACTGTGATAACAATACCCTTGTTCAAAATAACTGTACAAACAATGCAAATGGGATTTATATAGTTAATAAATGCATTGACAACACCATCATGAACAATAACGTTAACGAGAACTTACAATATGGAATATACCTATCGAACTGCACTAGTAATACTCTTTCAAATAATAGCGTTTGCAGTAACGGTGCTACTGGGTTATATATAGTTACCGATTGCGATGGAAACACTATTTTTAGCAATCTTATTTTTAATAGCACTCAATATGGGATAAATATTAGTATAGGTTGTGACGATAACGTTGTTTTAGGAAATATATTTAGAACTAATGGGATTGCTAATATGCTTGACTCTGGAAGTAATAATGATTTTACATGGAATGTCTTGGATTGGAATTTAACTGATCCTATCATTATTGATGATCTTCTTGGTTGGGATGGTTTCACCTGGCATGAAGCAGCCTCTACTCTTGCCTGGGTCACTGGAGATGGTTCTTGGATTGCACCTTATACTATTGAAGACTTAGTGTTAGATGTTGGAGGGACAGGTTCAGGATTCTATATTATGCTCTCACTAAATAAATATTTTATTATTAGAAATTGTTCAATTTATAATTATGGAACTGGTAATAACGATGCAGGAATTAGATTAGACTCTTCTTATAATGGGATAATAGATACCAATAATTGCTCTAATGAAGATAAAGGGATATTCTTAGGAGGATGTGAAAATATCACCCTAATGAATAATATTTTTGATGGAAACGATAAATATGGGATTTATATGCTTTCTAATTGTATAGACAATGTAATTATTAACAATAATGCAAGTAATAATGGAATAAATGGAATATATATGGTAGACGACTGCATTGGTAATAACATCACGAACAATACAATAAGCTATAATGATGATAATGGAATATATCTATATTCGTTTTGTGAGAATAATACTTTTTTGAACAACACCATAAATCATAATGTAGATCATGGAATAAATCTTGAAGTCAATTGCATTGGAAACAACTTCACGAACAATACAGTAAGCTATAATGGTGATAGTGGAATATATCTATATTCATCTTGTGAGAATAACACTTTTTTGAATAATAGCATAAATAATAATGCTATTGGAATACAAATAGAACTGTCTTGTGATGGTAATGTAATTACTAATAATATTATAAGCAATAATTGGAACTATGGAATATTTTTAAATGATGACTGTTGTTTTAATGAATTTTCAAAAAATAGAATATCATCACCCTATTATATTCATATTGATCCTATAGGGATTTTTTTTCTTTTAGGATCAAATAATAATGTCTTTTTTGAAAATCATCTTTATGATCTCTTTTTTGGTATTGTCTTACAAGGTACAAATATGTATAATCTTTTTTATTTAAATAATTTCTCTAATAATAATGACCATGCTTTTGATGAAGATTCTACTTATAGTAATGATTGGAATATTTCTTATATAGGTAATTATTGGGAGAGTTATTCTGGTGATGATGCTAATGATGATGGGATTGGGGATTCGCCTTATTCATCTGGTTATGTTATAGATTATTTGCCTATATGGGATGATGGAGATGATTTGAAACCAGTAATAACAGTCAATTCTCCAAGTCCTAATGATTTATTTGGAGATGATGCACCCGGATTTGATATTACCATCACAGAACTAAATCTGAATACAACCTGGTATCATCTCTGGAATGGCTCGGTTCTAACTGGTAATAAAACCTTTGTTTATGGAGTTGATACTGTTATTGACCAGACGATTTGGGATCAAGTGGGAAATGGCACAGTGACAATTTCATTCTATGCAAATGATTCAGCGGGTAATTGGAATTTCTTGAATTTAACAATCTTTAAGGATATCATCACGCCAAGTATAGTAAGTAATAATATAACTGATGGTGATTTCTTTAGTAGTGTTGCAC
>JAEOTJ010000077.1 GCA_016839905.1 Promethearchaeota archaeon
GCGAAATATTTAAAAGATAATCAAGGTCGATTTCAGGCGTTTTTGGATGGTAAATCTAAGGGATTTAATGATTTTGAGGAATATTCTCAAGCTATGGATTGTAAGATTCCTACACATTATGCTTTTGTTGAATTTAAACAGAGCCCATTTACAGTGCGTCATCCGAATGATGAAGACTATCAAGATTTTTTAAACTACAAGGCAGGGGGGTTCCAGAATATAGAAGTCTATAGAGAAGCGAAACGATATGACTTTACAAATAATCTAGATTATACATATTTTAGAGAGAGTGGTTGTAGAACTAAACAAGAATATGAAGAAAATTTGAAAGTTCTCTATCATGTCCCTGATTTAGATAAAGCTCAAATCGCGAAATTTGCAGCCATGATTAAGGATACTAAAGAAAAGTTTAGATATGGTCAATTCGGCGAGTTTTTTCGATTGAAATACATTTTTTTTGAACAATTAGTCGATATCTTGTATAAGCGCATTTTTAATAAAAAACTAAGCGCTGTCAAGCCGTTTATTGAAGAAATTGTGAAGTAATTAAAATATAGAATTAGTGCGAGTTTTCCAGAGTATCAAACATTACAACATTGGCGCCAAATCATGGATAAATTTACTCATGAACATTATGTCATTAATAAAGAGCAAGCCGCGGAGGCAAAAGCGTTTTTTGACATATTTATCATGAATACACTCAACCAAGTTAATGGATATTTAAATGCTCAATATTAGCTAAACAAGCTATTCTATGGAATAATCTTCTAATTATTCAAAGTACCCTTTCGATTGTTCAATTTCCGCGATTATTTCCTCCTTAGTTTGGTCAGGAGGATGGATATTTTCTCTCTGAACATGTTCCATTATTTCATAGAGAGATACATTTGCTTGCGAAGCCGCTTCTTGTAAGCTGACTATCCCTTTTTGATATAATTCCGTCATTTGTTTTATTTCATACTCTTTTAACTTTTGTAAGATGAATTTCCTTACAAGAGCTGAACGATCAATATTTTCTTTTTTTGCGATTTTTTCCAATTTTTCCGCAGCTTCATCATCTATTCTCGTGCTTATAGTTTTACTCATTTCTTTCTCACTCATTTGATATTAATTCCATGAAAACTGAGATTCTATTAGCAGAAGTGCCATTAACGCCTTTGAGTTCATTAAGAATGTTGATAAATCTCTTCTTATCAATTCTTTTTTTTAACAATTGATTATAAAAGAAAGTATCTAATTCCATGTAGGCAACATTAAGATTTTTAAACTTTTGATTTGCTCTTATATCTGAGCTAATGCATATGCCCTCCTTTTTAGCTAAGATATAGCAGCTTGTTTCGCCAGGATCTCTGAACTTGGATAGATCTGATCTGATGTCGATGGGTATTATAGGGATTTGGTTTTTCTCAAGAAAATCCTTTGCGTTGTAAGCATCGGGGTATTTATATTCCATACCTTTCTCAACTACTTCATTATATACATTTTTATCAATGACCAAATCATCTTCAGTTAAATTAATAAATTCTTGCGATAGACCTGTTTTAACTAAGTATATAAGTGCGTTTGCATCTAATATAAATCTCATATATAGATTATATACAATTGATCATATTTAAATTTGATTTGTATATAATTAAAAATTTTTTTAGAAATCCTTAATTATAGAAATGTAAAGATGGAAAGAAAAGACAACATACCATAAAAGTATGGTAATACGAAGATACTACCAATTCTGAAAAAAGTAAATTTTTAGAAGTTACTTAATTTTTAATATTAGTATTATTTATTTTTCTATAGATAGATTTAGTGAGAAAATGTATGACATCAAAAACAATAGAGATTGATGAAGAGACCTATAATAAACTATTAAAGAAGAAAAAGAATAATGAAACAATATCTCAAGTAATAGACAAATTATTAAGTCATGAGAAGGGGGGAAAAAGCAATCTAAGAGCATTTTTTGGGCGGTGGAAGGATTTACCCAAGGATTATTTTGAAATAATGGAGGTTGCTCATAAAGAGCTTCGCAATGATATAAATAAGAGATTTCAATAAGATGATTTTTATTGATACGAATATTGCAATACCATCTCGATTGTTGAACTATATTATGGGCTTTATAAGCTTAAGTATCTAAAGAAGGACCTTTTAAAAAGTAAATTTAATGAATTATCGCTTGATTTGGAACAATTTATTATGGAATTAAGGTGTTTTTCTCTTGATTTGAAAAGTGCTATTTTAGGGGCTAAATTTCATATGAAATTGAGAGGAAAGGGGCAAGAAGTAGAAATCTTTGACTGTCTTATTGCTGCAATTATCATTTCTAACGATTATCAGAAACTCGTGACAAATAATCAAAGACATTTCAAAAAATTTGAGGAGCTCGAATTGATATCTTTTTGATTAGTATATAATAATCATAAACTAACCATATAACTTAATATAAGAAAAATAGGACCATATTATAACCACAAATTAATCATCCTAATTGTTGGATTATTATTATGATTAAAATATTAGGAAGATGTAAAAAATCATATAAAATATTAATCAAAATCCATCAAGGATGTCTGGGTTAATCTTTTTCTTTTTTTCTCTTCTTTTTTAAATATCTGAGGTTTTACCAATAATAAATTCCCTCTCGCATCTAAAATTTTCAATGAATGTAACTTTTCAATAGATTTAGGTATTAATTTCAGGCGATTATTAGTTAAAATGAGGTTATTTAATGAAGATAAAGAACTCATCGTCTCGGGAAGCGAACTCAATTTATTAGATGCTAAATTTAATTTTTTTAGATTTGAAAGAAATCCTATTGAAGGGTGTAATTTTGTAATCTCATTTATGCTTAAATCCAAGATTTCAAGATTTTCCATTAGACCTAATAAATGGGATACTTCTGTAATTTTATTTCTTCTTAAATATAGCTCTTTTAAAGCCTTTAATTCGAATATCTCTGGAGGAATGAACTCTAAATTGAATTTGTATAGACTAATCGCAATGATTTCATCGGATAGCATTAAAAATCCACGCTTTCCACGTTTTATCTCACCAACTTGAGGAATTTTCTTGCCCAACGCTTGCTCAAGTTGTCTTAAGAGGGCAATATCACCTGCTTTTTCACGTATTAAGGCAAGATTTTTTTCTTTACTCGCTGTATTACAGTACCGAGTATTTTTTAAAAAATAATCTTTAAATCAAGATCATCCTAAATAATTTCCCAAACCTTTAAATCGCCCCCTTAATTCGTAAATTTATGAATTATAAAAAAGGATGGACTAAAAAA